>JAGOIH010000063.1:1510-8822 GCA_017995755.1 Sedimentibacter sp.
CCGGGAACCACTATATTCAGTTTATTCTTTGCGCGGGTCATACCCACATAAAAAACTCTCCGCTCTTCCTCCAGCTTTTTTTCATACTCGTCTGCAGAAATATTCTTATCAATATTCATATCTTCCATATTATCAATCATATAAACGTAATCGTATTCCAAGCCCTTGGCGCTGTGAATTGATGTAAGCGTGATATTTGCCTTCCTGTTTTCTGAAGCCCTCTTTATTACATCCCTCAAATTACTCAGCTTTTTTAAAAACTCATTAATATCGCTGCAGTATGAACCTATTTCCTCCAGAATCTCCAATATGTGAAGGGAATTTGACAGGCTGTACCGCCCTTCCTCCTGCATTCTCTCCAAATAATTAATATATTCCAGGTCTAATTTTATAAACCTTACTGCATTATTGGGCTTCATCATATTTATATAATTAATATCAGTTTTAAACTGCTTGATTTTCTCATAGACATTATAGTCAAAGTGCATATATCCGGACAAAATATCAAAAACACTCTTATCCCCCTTGCTGTCTTGAACCATCTTGCACATGCCCTTGGTAAAATAAGTGTAGCTTTTGTAATAAATCCTTGCAAATGCATCCCTGTCCTTGGGATTTATCGCCAAATTCAAAAATGCAAGAATGTCGTAAAGAACTGCATTGCTGAAAAACTTTGTTTTATCCTCTTTAATATAAAAATCAATATTATTTTCATAAAAACTATTTGCCGGTATCATGGCAGACATATTGTACCTGAATAATATGCCTACAGTCTTGTTCTCTGACCCTTTGCCCGCCTCTTTAACCACGTCGGTAATCAGCTTTGCCTGGTCTGCCCTGGTTTTAACCTTTATAATATTGATTTCATTTTCTCTTTTATTCTCTGTTTTTATAGCTTTTTTATATCTGTTTTTATTTATCCCGATAAAATTTCTTGCACCTTCCACAATATACTTGTCAGAACGGTAATTGTTGTCAAGGTAAAAAATTTTTCCCTCATTGTAAGTATCCTTAAACTTAAGCATGAAATCCGGATAACTTCCCCTGAATGAATAAATCGCCTGGTCGTCATCTCCAACCATAAACAAATTATCCCGGGTTATCAGTTTGATTATTTCATGCTGAATTTTGGATGTATCCTGCATTTCATCAATCTGCACATATTCAAAGGCATTTAAAACCTGCTCCCTGTAATTTTCAGAGTCGGACAATATTTTATAGGACAAAACCAGCATGTCGTCAAAATCAATCAGCCTGTTTTGAGACTTGTACATTTTATAATCATTGTAAAGCTTATCAAAACCTTTGATTTCAATTCCGTGGTCCCTGTATTCCTCCGGAGCAATCATCATATTATTGGCATATCCGATTGCAGATGATAGATTCTCGATTTCCTCCTCACTCACATAGGAGAAATATGACTTGGAATAATAATTTTTTAGAATTTCCGAGAGCACTTGATAATTATTTGTAAGCAGTCCAAAATTAATGCCCTTTCTTCTGTAAAAATCCCTTGCAATTTTATAAGAAAAGGCATGAATAGTCGAAAATTCAGTTTTTGCTTCATAATCCTGCCCGATGCATGCGAATCTTTCCTTCATGTCATTGGCTGCCATTTTTGAAAATGTAATGGTAAGAATTTTCCTGCTGCATTTGTTTTCATATAAAAGCCTTCCGGCTCTTGCAATGATAACAGTTGTCTTGCCTGAGCCTGCAGTGGAAAGAACCAGGGCATTTCCCCTTTCAAAGGAAGCCGCCTCCATCTGCCGGCTGTTTAATTCCATACCATTATTATTCTTGAAATATTCAAAATACTCCATATACCACCATTTATATGTTACTTTGAATCCGTTTTAAGATGCAGTAGCCCGATTTTATTCCATTGTGAACTTCATTCCACCCAGATAAGACCCTTCTACTTAACTTTACTATTTATAACAAGTATCCCAATAAACTCATGAAGGCAGTCAAAACCATTCCGACAGCTAAAATCAAACAAATGGCTCTTGTAATTTTACTTCTTTTATTTATGTTCATTTGAATCCTCCAACTCATTAATATACCATATTATAACACAAAATTTTCCCCTTTTCCATTGAAATTTTTGCTTAATATTTATATAATAATAAAAGTGAAATTTTTAAAGGAATAGATTATGAAGAATAAAAGGTCCGGATTAAAACGAAATAAACTAATAACTGTATTTATAGCAATAATTGTAATAATCGCTGCAATTACAATTGCAGAAAAAATAGTCGAGCCCATGGGCTATACTCCTCCTGACTACAAAAAAACTGACATTACAGGAATATTGGAAAAAGAGGAGCTGAGCGACGATGACTACAAGGAACTTTTTTATCAGACAGGCCTAGGTAAAACAGCCGTCGATGAAATTTTAAAAAAAGACGATGAATACAAGGAACAGCTCAGACAGACAGGTCTCAACGAAGAGGCCATTGAAGAAATGCTCGAAAAACATGTATCAGGCAAGGAAAAAATACTCAAATTTCAGGAAAATTTTTTCACCCGATACAATATATCACGGACAAAATCTGCGGTAATCGTAAACCATGAATACCTTGCGAATGAGGAAGGCAAACTGATATACGGTTTTGACCTGGCTCCCTATGAAAACGGATATGTATTGGTTACAAAAGCCACCCATTCATTGGGCTGGAGACATGGACACGCGGGAATAGTAACCGATGCGGAAAACGAGGAAACCCTGGAAGCAGTTTTGTTGGGAACGGATTCCATGCTGCAGGATATTGACAAGTGGAGATGTTTCCCTTCATTTATGATGATTAAATTGAAGGATGTATCCCAGGAAACCCTGGATGAAATCGCTGAATTTGCAAAAAATAATATGCTTGATGTCCCCTATGGGCTAACTGTGGGTGTATTAAGCAGCAAAAATCCCCTCCCGGAAAACATTGCGACCACTCAGTGTGCCCATATTGTCTGGTATCCCTTTATGCAATTCGGATACGATATTGACAGTGACGGCACCTGGCTTGTGACACCCAAGGATATTGCAAACAGCGGCCTGTTTGAAATAGTTCAAATATACGGTGTGAATCCGGAAGAAATCTGGCCGTAGCAGCTAGAACGTATAATTTGGGAACATTCCATCAAAGCCATCTTTCAAAGAGTTATATTCCTATGAAGGTTAGTCCCCATACTTGTATAAATTGGATTAAGTCGCACAAAAAAGAACATTCCCTTAAAGAAATGTCCTCTTCTTATGTACCGGTTGTTAGTCTTCTTCAGCCAGACCGCTGTGTTCCTCATATTCTAAATCATCGTCATATTCGTCATCGTCGTCGTCATAATCGAAGTCATAATCATCGTCATCATCATCTTCATATAATTCCAAATCTCCGAATACTTCTTCTTCAACAATTGATAAATCTTCATCCAGTAAATCTAAATATTCATTTACCTCATCCTGGTCTTCGACAATGTCACTCATTGAATCAGCAATTTCTTCAATAACTTCCATCAGTGCATTGAACAGTTTGCCTTCTCTTGTGTCTTCCTTCACGTCCAGCCCGTCAGCCAAACCTCTCAAATATGCAATCTTTTCATATAAAAAATCCATGTCTTACCTCCTATACTCTTGATAAATATTCACCTGTTCTGGTGTCAATCTTAACTCTATCCCCTATTTCAACAAAAAGCGGTACAGATATTTTTGCACCGGTTTCGGTTGTTGCAGGCTTGTTAGCTCCTGTTGCAGTATCGCCTTTAAAACCCGGTTCTGTTTCAACAATTTCCAGCTCAACAAAATTAGGTGCATTTATTTCAAATGGACTGCCCTCATAGAACCTCATCTGGGCAAAATCATTTTCCTTCAAATAAACAATCGCTTCCTCAACCTGTTCGTAATTTAGCGGAATTTGTTCATATGTTTCAGGATCCATAAAATAATATAATTCTCCGTCATTGTACAAATACTGCATATCCTTGGTTTCAATTCGAGCCAGAGCAAATTTCTCGGTAGGATTGAAGGTTTCTTCCCTGATAGCCCCTGTCACTAAATTTTTTAATTTAGACCTGACAAAAGCAGCTCCCTTTCCCGGCTTCACATGCTGGAAATCAATAACCTGCCACAATCCATTATTCCAAGAAATTGTTATACCCTTTTTAAAATCACCCGCTGTAATCATAGCTTCCTCCTTATGTATATTATAACCAGCAGTTACTTCCTTATTCCTTAATTAACGTCCTGCCTGTCGTGGGAACAATGGATATTTGCTTAGTTTTATTTGTCCTTGTATCCAATATTGTAAAAGTTCCCGAATTAATTGGTGTACCATTATGGGTAAATCCCACACTGCTTTCATGGTTTGAATACCCTATTTGATACCTGTCCTTAAACTTTACTGTTTTCTCAACAACAGAAAAATTTAGTATTTTGTAGTATCCTTTATCAGCATCAATGCTTATTCTATAGCTGGCATTTTCATCCTTCACAGACTGTATCTGCACATATCTTACATCCATGGCAAATTCATCAGCCATCTTCTCCAGATAAAACATATCCATGTCAATAACCAGTGCGGCTGATGCCAGTACAATGAATATAATTGAAATTGTAACAACTAATTCAATTAAGGTAAATCCTTTGTTTTGCATATCGCCTAAAATCTACCATAGGTTTATTTTATAAACTATTTGGGTGTTTGTCAATGAAATTATTTAATATTGGTCGTGACAAGGGGGTAAAATTGGACAGGGTACTGTCATGTGACAAGGGACGGGGGTCAGCCTGAACACCTGTTTGAAACCTCATCCGTGTCACACTGAGGTCTTGCTCTAAGAATTCAATTTCTCATATATGCTGTCTGAAAAGCCTCATATGTCTGTCCGTCCTTTTTCATGACAATTTTTATTTTTACCGCCCTGGCATCTTGAAAACTTTCATCCCTTAATAAAGAAATATAAATGCCATCCACATAATTTCCCAGCTCCACGGTGGGACTCATGTCCTTTTCCCCTTTACCGTAGCTGATAATGTTATTTCTGATAGCAAAAACGTAATTTTCATTATTATCTTCTCCATATTTAAAGGAAACCGTATTTACCGGGTATTCAGCCCCTGAACTTCTTACTGCTATCATGGAATAATTTTGAGTATTTAGTCTAGCAAAACTCATGGAATCGGAATCAACGATTCTCCCAGTCATGAAATTCAATATATACTGTGCCTGAAAGTCCATTTCCGAATCATTCCTCACAGTCCTGTAACCCTTATAAGTGCTTACGAAAAAAGACATGATCAACCCGATGACAATTGAGGAAATCCCCAACGACACCAAAAGTTCAATCATTGTAAAACCTTTGTTTTTCATGACTGCCCCCCTAACAGCCTGAGTGAAACGAAAGATCCCACAACTACATTTTTCAGTATGTTTAATAACTGTAGGTCATTCGTAATCAGCACCAAAATTTTTTTGAATAATAAACATATAATTTTGTGGTTGAAACTGCAGAATAAACTCCCAGATCAATTATTCCAATTCTGAAACTCAATATAGCTTCTCACATCATACAAACCTGCTTTCACATCATCAAATTCAGGCACACTTATAACCAGGTCTACCCCTGTAATCCTGTCAACATTATTTTCATTGACATACTTAGACTGCAGTATTACGGTAAGCAGCCCATCATTAAATATCAGAGCATTGGCATTCAGCACTTCTACCGAAGGATTTTCTGCAGCTTCAATTCTATCCTTAATTTTTGCTTTTATATGAATTATATAATTGTTAATAAAAATAATTTCTGTCTGAATTAAGTCCAAAGGGTTGATTAATAAATAATCTTCAGCCATCTGCAATGCTTTCGCAATTGATTCATCAATTAAAACACAAGACTTAACATAGGCTTCGTTAAGCCCTGTTTCAGACATATAAAAGCACTGTTTGGAATCCATATTAACCCTCTTAATTTCATATTGCTTTGCTGCCACACTTAAAACAGACGTTCCCAAAACAATTACCAGTGCAATTACAATTACCAGAAGAACCATTGTGGAACCTTTATTATTCATAAACTATACTGCCCCCCAAACTTTCAACCACTTCCCCGTCACTTAAAATATCAACCTCTATATAGTGCAGCCCGTAGCTTGCCGGAATGACTCTTATCTCAGCGCTGTAATCATCCAATACATCCAAAACAGTCCTTTCATAACACATTCCTTCACTGTTGTAATCAAAAATTTCTGTGTCAATACCACCCATAGCCCTAGTTTCTTCCATGTAATATTGAGCAGTTTGAATAACCCTGTAATCCTTTTGGCCTTCGCTGTTTATTTTCTGTGCCAATACCAATAAATTCATCAAAGGGCAGATTACAGCACCCAGTAATCCCAAAGTCATAATCACTTCCACCAATGTCAGTCCCTTGTTATTAAACAACCGTTTCATGACCTTGCACCAGGATATTCATAGGAAGAGCATAAAACAATATATTCACCGCTGCATGAACACCGCTTTCAATAGTCAAAACGCTGATATCCTCAACAGAAACCAGCATGCAGCTGTTTTTAACATCATCCACAAATTTAAGCACCTTGTTAAATTCACTGTCAAAATCAACCGTTACCTTCATGCTAATCCCTGTGTCGTCAGACAGAATCGGCATGGCTTCGCTGAACTTGATACTGCTCAGCTCTATATTATTCTTCCTCGAAATACCGATTAATTCACTTATTATTTCTTCCTGTAGAATTTCTCTATCTATATTTAATTCATTAACTTTCTTAATTAAATAGTCTTGATTTTCTTCATACAAGCTTTTTAGATTTATGTCCTGGTTCATATTTTCATATTCAGCGTAAATATTTTTGTATTCATCCCCCACAGATAGCTTTGCAAATATCCTGAAAGGTATTCCGGACACAAAAAAACCTATTATTGCAACTATAAATATTAAAACTAATGGCCTGCTGAATTTTATGCTATTTTTCATCTTTGCTCACTTCCTTCAATTTCAACACTATTGAATAGGAAAATGGCTCACCGGATTTTGACTGAACCGCCGGCATATAAGCACTCTTAACCTGTTCAATTTCCTTCAAATCAGAAAAAAATAAGGCAGCTTCACTCATGGAAGGAGAAAGGCACAAAAGCTGTGTGCTGTCCCTGCCCGAATAAATTGAAGTTACCCTGGTTTCAAAAGGTTTTATCCTGTAAACTTCTCTTAAAATATTTGTATCAACATAATCATTTGCTGCCGCTGCCGCCTTAAGCTCTTGAGCTTGCTGTAAATAAAATTTCAAATAATCCGTTTCATTTTTTAT
>JAGOIH010000064.1 GCA_017995755.1 Sedimentibacter sp.
CCAGACATCAGACCCGTAATAATTGTACTTTGGCCTGGGAATCCTGTATTCCAGCTTCGGGTCAACCTTGTAAAAGGTTCTGAACTTCTCAATGTCATTTATAAGTCTTTCTTTTATTCCTTCTTTTCTTAAAAATTCCAGCATTTCTCCTCCTAAAACAGTATGTCCATTACTTGTCTTATATTATTTACTGCTATTATTTCCATATTTTTTATTTCTTTTGAAATTTCGGCATTTGCCTCGGCTATAACCGCTCTTTCAAATCCCATTTTGTTAGCTTCCAAAAGTCTTTTTTCGATAGAGTTGACTCCTCTTATTTCTCCAGTGAGCCCTACCTCGCCTATCAAAACGGTTTTAAAGTCAACGGGAACTTCTTTGAAGCTTGATGCCAAAGCGCAGAGTACAGCCAAATCGCAGGCAGGCTCCTTTATCTGCAGTCCTCCCGTAACATTAATAAATGTATCGGAGCTTTGTATCGACAGGCCTGCTTTCTTTTCCAATACTGCTATTAGCATGGATGCCCTGTTTTTGTCGATGCCTGTTGTTACCCTGCTGGCAAATCCCACCGGTGAATATGTGACCAATGCCTGTATTTCTATAAGGACGGGCCTTGTTCCTTCCATGGCTGCCGATACTACGGTGCCGTAAGCATCAAGAGGCCTGCCCTTTAAGAATACTTCCGAAGGATTTTCAACCTCTACAAGCCCCCTGTCCCGCATTTCAAAAATTCCTATTTCATTGGTAGAGCCGAAGCGGTTTTTAACTGCTCTTAATATTCTGTAGGAAAAATGCCTTTCTCCCTCAAAGTATAAAACAGTATCAACCATATGCTCCAATACTCTTGGTCCTGCAATTGCTCCTGACTTTGTAACATGGCCTACTATAAAGGTGGTCATGTTTCTTGTTTTTGTCATCCGCATTACCATAGAGGTTACTTCCCGGACTTGGGTGACACTGCCCGGTGCGCTTGCTACATCCGGAGAGTATATAGTCTGGATGGAATCAAGCACCAGAAGATCAGGCTCTTCCTTTTCCACGTACTCTATTATTATGTCAATATTGGTTTCAGCAAGAACATAAAGGTCCCCGTCTTCGATACCCAGCCTGTCGGCTCTTATTCTTATCTGCTCGCCTGATTCTTCCCCTGATACATATAAAACCTTTAATTTTTGTTTTGCCGCATGGTCTGCAACCTGCAAAAGAAGGGTGGACTTTCCAATGCCCGGGTCTCCGCCTACAAGTATAAGGGAGCTTTTTATGATTCCTCCCCCCAGGACTCTGTCCATTTCCATGCTGCCGGTTGAAATTCTTTCTTTTTTGGCAGGTGTAATGTTGTTTAATTTTTCAACCATACCCTTGCTGATGCCTCTCTGGCTTTTAGCATCTGTTTTTTTGCTTTCAAATTCCTCCGCAAAGGTATTCCATTCTTCACAGGATGGACATTTGCCCAGCCATTTTGCTGTTTCATAACCGCATTCCTGGCAGACAAATTTTGATTTTAACTTAGCCATGATTAACCTGCTTTCATGTTTTATTTTACCAACTAACTATAACGCAAAAATGCTCTGTGTGTCAATGGAATTATGACATTACCCCTGTCCCCTTCTCATATGACATTGCCACCGTCAACTTTTCATGTAACGCATACTAAAAATGCCGCAAAATTGTGAGACAATTTAGGACCGTCCCCACTGTCCCAAAATATATTTTTATTGTTGACAAGAGGGTTGTCGAAATGTATAATAAAAACTGTTTGAAAGTTTAGTAATTTTAAACTTAGAGTTTAATAAAAATAGGCGGGAAGAAATGAATATAGGAGAAAATTTAAAGAGGATAAGAGTTGCCAATTCACTCACCCAGCAGGAAGTAGCTGACAGGTGCGAATTGACAAAGGGTTATATTTCACAGCTTGAAAGAGATTTGACTTCTCCGTCCATAGCAACCTTAACGGATATACTGGAATGTCTGGGTACGGATTTAGCCGGCTTCTTCAATGAAGCAGTGGACAATAAAATAGTATTTAAGCATGATGACGTGTTTGTGAAAGAAACTGAAGACAATTATGTTATAAACTGGATTGTTCCAAATGCTCAGAAGTATAAAATGGAGCCTATACTGGTGGAGCTGGGAGAAGACGGCAGAACAAAAGCTGACGAGCCTCATGAAGGTGAAGAGTTCGGTTATGTGTTAAACGGGTCTATATTGTTAAATTACGGCAGTCAGGTTTATAAGGTTAAAAAGGGCGAGTCCTTTTACATTAAGACAAATAAAACTCATTATATAGAAAATGCAGGCAAAAGCACGGCGCGAGTACTATGGATAAGTACTCCCCCATACTTTTAAAGGAGGCAGAAGTGGATAATGCAATTATAAAATTAAATAATATAACTAAAAAATTTGACGGAGAGACTGTTCTTGATGATATTACTTTGTCTGTTAAAGAAAATGAATTCGTGACTTTATTGGGTCCCAGCGGCTGCGGAAAAACTACCACACTTAGAATAATCGGTGGATTTGAAACTCCGGATGAGGGTGAAGTTTATTTTGACGGCCAACTGATAAATGATATCCCTCCCTTTAAAAGACAGCTTAACACTGTTTTTCAAAAGTATGCTTTGTTTCCTCATTTAGATGTTTATGAAAATATAGCATTTGGCCTTAGAATAAAAAAAATGGATGAAGCCGCCATAACCGCCAAGGTTGAAAAAATGCTTGAGCTTTTCAATCTTAAGAATTACGGCAAGAGAAGAATTGACCAGTTAAGCGGTGGCCAGCAGCAGCGTATTGCCATAGCAAGGGCTTTGGTTAATGAGCCCAAGGTACTATTGCTTGATGAGCCATTAGGGGCTTTGGATTTAAAGCTGAGAAAAGAAATGCAGCATGAGCTTAAAGCTATGCAGAAGCAGCTTGGCATTACATTTATATATGTAACTCATGACCAGGAGGAAGCCCTTACTATGTCCGATACAATTGTAGTTATGAACGAGGGTATTATTCAGCAGATGGGAACCCCCATAGATATTTACAACGAACCGGAAAATGCCTTCGTTGCGGACTTTATAGGAGAGAGCAATATCCTGGACGGAGTTATGATTGATGATTACCTGGTTGAATTTTTAGGAAAGAGATTTGAATGCCTTGATGCCGGTTTTGGAAGAGGCGAAGAGGTTGATGTGGTTATCCGTCCTGAAGACCTTGATTTAACTCCTGTGGGACAGGGGATGCTGGAAGGGATTGTAAGGTCAATTACGTTCAAGGGTGTCCATTATGAAATGGATATTGCAGCCAATGGTTTTACATTTTTAGTTCATTCAACTGACATGGCTCCTGTAGGTGCTACAGTGGGGCTGACCTTGACTCCTGACGACATTCATATTATGGAAAAGGGGGAATAGGAGTGAAAGACAGAACAAAATATTTTGCATATCCTTATATGGTATGGATAATTATATTTATTGCTCTGCCCACGTTTTTGGTGCTTTTATACAGCATTACCACAAAGGAATCAAACGGGCTTACAACGATCCAGTTTACATCTGAAAATTTCAGGAAGTTTTTTCAGCCCATTTATTTGGACATTTTGTGGGATTCCATTTATTTAGCTGCAGTATCAACCGCAATATGTTTATTGCTGGGGTATCCTGCTGCATATATTATTTCGAATACCCATATATCAAGGAGAAATACACTTTTGTTTCTTTGTATTCTGCCCATGTGGATGAATATGCTCCTTCGTACCTATGCCTGGATGACCATACTTGGAAACAATGGAATATTAAATAACTTTTTTGCATTTTTAGGTCTTCCCAGGTTTAATATGCTGTATACAAGAGGGGCTACCGTTATGGGTATGGTATATAATTTCATTCCCTTTATGATACTTCCAATCTATACTGCACTGAGCAAAATGGATAAGGGTCTTTTGGAAGCAGCTGATGATCTGGGAGCAGATAAAAAGACTGTTTTTAGGAAGGTTATTCTTCCCTTGAGCATGCCCGGTGTAATTTCAGGCGTCATAATGGTCTTCATGCCCGCTGTAAGCACATTTATAATTCCTCAGCTTCTGGGAGGAAATAAGAGCATGATGATAGGAAACCTGGTAGAGAAGCTCTTTATTTTAAACGGAGACTGGAATTTCGGGTCAGCTATATCAATTGTAATGATGCTGATAATACTTTTATCCATGTCAATTATGAATAAATTTGATGTTGACAAGGAAGGGGGAGCAAGACTATGGTAAAAAAATATTTGTCTAAAATCTATATGGGTATAATATTTATATTCCTCTATGCTCCAATTATAGTTCTTGCCGTATTTTCCTTCAATGAATCAAAATCCAGGGGAAACTGGACAGGATTTTCGTTAAAGTGGTACATTGAGCTTTTCCATGACCATGATATACGCCTGGCCTTTTACTACACAATATCAATAGCAATTATTACGGCAATAGTATCAACTATTATGGGTACAATAGCAGCAATAGGCATAAATGCCATGAAGGGCAGACAAAAGGCCTTAATACTTAATGTTAATTACCTTCCGGTTGTTAATCCTGATATTGTTACAGGTATATCCCTGATGATTTTATATATTTCATTCAATATGGATTTTGGATTTAATACAATGCTGATATCACATATAGTATTCAGCATCCCCTACGTAATATTGTCCATACTTCCAAAGCTCAAGCAGCTCGATGTGCACATGACCGAAGCTGCCATGGATTTAGGTGCAACCCCCATGTACGCTCTCAGGAAAGTAATACTTCCTGAAATCAAACCGGGAATTATAACGGGATTTCTGATGGCATTTACATTATCCATTGATGATTTCATAATAAGCTACTTTACAAAGGGCGAAGGCGTAACAAACCTTTCAATTGTTATTTATTCAATGGCAAGAAGAGGTGTCCGCCCCACAATCAATGCGCTGTCAACAATAATGCTGACTGTAGTACTCTTGTTGATGATATTAATAAACAAAAGAAACAACGGCCAGGATAAGTCGAAAAAAATAAATCAAAGTGAGGTATATAAATGAAAAGAAAACTTATTTTAATTGTTTCAATTGTAAGCTTGCTATTAATTGCTGCAACGGGATGCAGCTCTGAAGAAAAACAAACACTGAATGTTTTAAACTATGACATTTATATTGACAAAAGCTTATTGACTGAATTCGAAAAGGCCAACAATGTGACAATCAAGTATGACACATATTCAACTCCTGAAGATATGTATATCAAAGTGAAATCCGGGGCTTCGAAATATGATCTGATTATTTCAACTGAGTATATGATTGAGCGCATGATTAATGAAAACCTGGTTAATAAATTGAATTTTGATAATATACCCAATTATAAATATATAGGCGAAGATTTTAAAAACCATGTGTATGATCCGGATAACGAATACTCTGTTCCCTATTTCTGGGGGACTTTAGGAATATTGTACAACAAAACCACTGTTGATGCATCATCTGACAGCTGGGCTATGCTCTGGGACGAAGATCATGCTCAAAGAATAATAATGATGGATTCACAAAGAGATTCATTTGCAGCTGCTCTTAAATTATTGGGATATTCAATGAACACGGTTGATGAAAGAGAGCTTGATGAAGCAAAGGCCCTGCTGATAGAGCAAAAACCTCTTGTAATGGCTTATATTACAGACGGGTCGCCTGCCATAATGGTTAATGAAGAAGCTGATATGGCCCTTGTCTGGTCAGGGGAAGCTGTTGCAGCAATGTCTGAAAATGAAAATTTGGATTTTGTAATTCCAAAGGAAGGAAGCAATATATGGATTGATGCAATGGTTATTCCATCAACTACGGAAAACCAGGAATTAGCTGAAAAATTCATAAACTTCCTGTGCACTACAGAAGCAACATTGAGAAATATAGATGAAGTATGGTACTCGACAGTTCATACGGAGGCTTTAAAGCAGGTAGATGAAGAGCTGTTAAACAACCCGGCTTTCAACATTCCTCGTGATGACATAGAAAATATGGAAATGCTGAGGGACCCGAAAGAATTTATTAATCTCTACTCTGAAAGATGGACTGAATTGATGGCCGAATAAAAAAGACGGGATGTACCATAGGTTTTAATAAAAAGTCATGTATGAGTTAAAATCCTCATACATGACTTTATTTTCAATTCATACTTCAAGAAACTTTATTCACAAATCCAGGATGTCTTGGAGGGTGAAGCCGGACAATACCCCCATTTATCGGGATGCTAAAATTCACATAACCAGGTTATCTTATTCTGAAGTCTTTTTCGCTCCATAGACCAAAGCTTCTTCTTCTCCCCGTAAAACTCTCAGCCCGCCTTCTGCCAATGCTGACATTTCATCTTCACCGGGGTATATCAGGACTCTCCCTAAAAATTCCACAGATGTTTTAATCCAATCTGTAAATTGATTGTCATAAGCTATTCCTCCTGTTATCGCTATAGCATCAATTTCTCCCTTAAGAACCACTGCTGCAGCCCCAATTTCTTTTGCAACCTGATATGCCATTGCTTTATAAATAATTTCAGCCTTCTTATTACCGTTAGCAATCATTTCTGATACTTTGCGGCCGTCATTTGTACCTAAGTAGGAAACTAACCCGCCATTGCCGACTATTTTTTTCTTAAGTTCCTGCAAAGTAAATTCCCCGGAATAGCAAATGTTTATCAAACTCCCTACAGGAAGCGATCCTGTTCTTTCCGGTGAAAAGGGTCCATCACCGTCCAAAGCGTTATTGACATCTATAACTCTTCCCTTTTTATGAGCGCCAACTGAAATTCCGCCCCCGATATGTGCCACTATAACGTTTGCCTTATCATATGATTTGCCTATTTCCAATGCAGCCTTACGTGCAATAGCTCTTTGATTTAAAGCATGAAAAAAGATTTGTTTTTCAATACCTTGAAGACCCGTAATTTTCGCAATTTCGTCTACTTCATCCACAACCGGCGGATCGACAATATAGGATGGAATATCCGCTTGTTCAGCTATGGAATGTGCTAAAATGCCTCCTAAATTGCTGGCATGCTGCCCTCTCTCAGACTTATACAAATCCTCAAGCATTGCTTCATTAACTTTATATGTACCTCCTTGAAGCGGTTTCAGCAAACCTCCTCTTCCAACTACTGCTGACAGCTGCTTAATATCAAATCCATTATCATTAAGAGCTTTTAGTATTAGTGTTTTTCTAAAAGGCAGCTGATCCATAATATTTTTAAATGATGAAATTTCCGAGGATGAGTGCCTCACTACATCGCTAAAAATTTGTTTTTCATTATAAAATAGAGCAACTTTTGTAGAAGTAGATCCTGGATTTATAATTAACAAATAAAAACCATCTTGCATACCTGATATCCCACCTTTTATATTGAATTAGACTCTTTTTACTTGGTTCATTAGTGCTAAAGCAATTCCTGCTCCAAATTTTAATGCATATTTAATATTAAAATATTTTTAATTTTTGATTTTATGCAAGCAGATTGTCTTTAAATATATGGGGCTAAAATATGCTTCATGCAATATTTCTTACTAAATTTACAACAGTATATACAAAGTTAAACTTATTGTCAATACCCCGTCTTTAGAAGTTAGCACCATAAATCTTTAGGAGCAAATTTAATATAAATTGCCTACAAATGCCTAAAAATAGGGCTTTTTTTATTTTAAAAAAAGTTTGCAAAAGTATTTTTTATGCGATATAATAATGGCGTTAATTGCGTTATTATAAGGAGGGTATTTTAGGTTATTTCCCTCTTACCTGAGCTTCCTTCATTTTTAATAAATGATTGGTTACTGCAAGAGTTATTGTTATTAATGCTGTTAAAATCAAAAATGGCATATGTATCCTCCTTTTCTAATAATTTAATCTATAAATCTTGAAGTTTCCTTAAACTTTTCTTATTAAGCTATGTAACCGGGGACATCCCTTTAATGCATGTTTTCAAGGACTATCCCGAGGTGGTACCCGGAACTTGGAGAAATGGGGTTAGGGCATCTCGCAGTCTCATTCACCAATGTATTTACTCCCTTTGGTCGTATACATTGGGAATTCGTTGCGAATGACCTACCAGCCATTTCTCAGAAAAAAAAGACTCTGAGAAATGGGGTTAGGGCATCTTTATAAGAACTCGCAGTACTTGCAGCCGGGACAAATTTCGACCTTTCCCTCAAATATCCTTTTTACTATATCTGCAGTATTATATGCTTCTTTATTTTTCTTATCAACCTTTAAATCATGGAGTATTATTTTTTTCGGCGATACGCTCATTAAAATATTTATTACAGTTTCGTCATATGTTGATTCAGTGTTCAATTCAGCAGAAAATTCCACATTTGAAAAATAGTTAAGCTTCTGCATGTTTTTATCGTAAACCTGGAACTTATTGTTGTTAAACATTACATTTACAACATCATATTGATTTTCTCCGGAATCCGATATCAGTTTAATAATGCTGATGAAATCCATGTATTCTTTCTTCATTAAATATGAGTCAATGCACCTCTCCACCACCTGTGTCGCGTAAAGCTTCAAAAACTTAAGCCTGAAGTTTACAAATCCGTTTAAATTTATTAAGCTCGAATTTTCCAAAACTTCCTTGAACTTATTCTTAATAATAATGTGTATTTTAATATCATTGTCTATTTCTTCCTCAATATCGGATATTATTGAACCGACTTCATCCTCGTCAAAATAAAAATAATTTTCCTTCAGGGCATTTATACCCATTAGTTTAG
>JAGOIH010000065.1 GCA_017995755.1 Sedimentibacter sp.
GGCAATGATTTTTACTTCCGTGCATGCTTCCTTGACCCCTTCCAAGGCAAGGTTATGGCTACCTATGCTATAGAGCAGGGAGCAAAGACAGCAGCTGTTATAATGCAGAATGGAGATGACTACTCTGTAGGTCTTGCAAACTTCTTTATAGATGCATTTAAAGCTTTAACGGGAAATGATGCAAGCATAGTTGATGTTTCAGAATTCCAGCTGAATGAAGCTGACTTTACAGCAATTCTTACAAATATCAAGGCAAAAAATCCTGACGTAATATTTGCGCCAAGTGCAGCAACTACAGCTCCATTGATTATTAAACAAGCAAGAGAGCTTGGAATCGACAGCTTGATAATGGGCGGCGACACATGGGAGAATCCTGCTGTTATAGATGTTGCAGGAGAAGATGCCGAGGGTATAGTTCTTTCAACATTCTTTGATGAAAATGATCCTGCTACGGAAGAAGCTAAGGTATTCGTAGAAGGCTACAAAAAAGAACTGGCAGGCAAAGAGCCTATAATTCCTGCAGTTGCAGCATTAGGATATGATGCATACCTGCTGGTTAGAGATGCAATCGAAAGAGCTGGCTCAACCGACGGAGTAGCAATAAGAGATGCAATTAAAGAAACAAAAGATTTTGAAGGCGTAACCGGAATTATCAACTTCACTGAAGATGGAGACGCCGACAAAAATATGGCTGTTATTAAGACTGTTCAAGACGGACAATTCGTGTTCATTGATTCAGTAGAGGTACAATAACTGATTTAAACATTCAGGGGCGGACTATTCGTTCGCCCCTTTCCAGTTAATTGATTTGGAGGAATATATATGACTAGTGAACTTCTTTTGCAGCAGCTTGCCAACGGTATTTCCTTAGGAAGTCTTTATGCCCTCTTGGCAATAGGTTATACGATGGTTTATGGTATTTTAAGACTTATTAACTTTGCCCACGGGGATATTTTTATGATGGCATGTTATTTTATGGTTTTCAGCATTTTTACTTTCAACCTGCCATGGTATATTGCAATTATAGTAGTAATAACAGCAACGGTTGCCCTGGGTGTTCTTCTTGAAAAAACAGCCTATAAGCCATTACGGAATGCTCCCCGTATGTCCATCATGATTTCTGCCATAGGAGCGTCTTTTCTATTGGAAAATTTGGCAACTTATTTATTTACAGGTGTCCCCAGGGGATTTCCTGACATTAAAGTTTTAACTGCCACAGTGAAATTAGGAAGTCTTTCACTGACTGTTGCCACATTGATCACACCCTTTGTTACCCTTTTACTTTTGTATGTTGTGCTCTTCATAACCAATAAAACAAAAATCGGTATGGCAATGAGGGCAGTTTCAAAGGATTTTGAAACTGCCAAGCTGATGGGAATAAATATTAATCAGGTAATATCTTCAACTTTTATAATAGGTTCTGCCCTAGCAGCAATAGGAGCAGTACTATGGGGTACAAGGTATCCTCAAGTAATGCCGCTTATGGGTGTTATGCCGGGTCTTAAATGCTTTATAGCTGCGGTATTAGGCGGTATCGGCAATACCACAGGCGCAGTTCTCGGAGGATTTATACTGGGCATGGCTGAAATTATGCTTATCACATTTCTTCCGTCACTTACCGGTTACAGAGACGCAATGGCATTTGTAATATTGATAGTTGTATTGTTGGTTAAACCAACGGGACTACTTGGAGAGAAGGTGACAGATAAAGTATGATGGATAAAATAAATAATAAAAAGAATAGATTATTTTTGAATATAATCATGATAGCTGTATTTGCAGCAGTAATAATACTATTGGATACAGGAATAATAGGTAATGCCTATATAAGACGTATATTGAATTTATCTGCCATTTATGCAATAGTGAGTGTTTCCATGAACCTGGTCAATGGTTTTACGGGATTATTCTCTTTGGGGCAGGCAGGTTTTATGGCAATCGGAGCCTATTCGGTAGCAATTTTCACCGTTCCGCTGGCTGAAAGGGCTAAAATATTTTATATCACCCTTCAAAATCCTGTTTTGGCACAAATTGAACTGCCTTTTGTTGCTGCCCTCTTGCTGGGTGGTTTATTGGCAGCCCTGGTGGCAGTTTTAATAGGCCTGCCGGTTCTCAGATTAAAGAGCGACTATCTGGCCATAGCAACATTAGGCTTTTCGGAAATAATCCGTATTGTTTTTACAAACACAAAATCAATTACAAACGGAGCACTGGGAATAAAAAGCATACCTAAAATGCCTACCATGTGGGTTTTCTTCGGTGTGGCAATAATTTCCATAGGTTTAATGTGGCTTTTAATTAACTCAAGCTACGGGAGAGCCTTTAAAGCAATAAGAGAAGATGAAGTGGCAGCGGAAGCAATGGGAATAAATTTGTTCAAGCATAAGGTTATGTCCTTTGGCGTGGGAGCATTTTTTGCCGGAATCGGCGGCGGGCTTTTGGCTACACTGCTGGCTACGGTTGACCCTAACCAGTTTTATTTCACAGTTACCTACAACTTCCTATTGATAATAGTATTAGGAGGAATGGGAAGTGTATCCGGTACTATCATAGCATCCTTCGTGGTTACGTCAGGTCTTGAGATACTGAGGTTCTTTGATGAGCCTCTCACATTGTTCGGCGCAAATATTGCATTGTTCCGTCCCGGATTAAGAATGGTAATATTCTCGATTTTATTGATGATTTTGGTGCTTTTCTTCAGAAATGGTCTTTTGGGGCAGAAGGAATTGTCCTGGAAGCTGATTTTTAACTGGCTTGCAGGAAAAAAACCAATCAAAAAGACCGGTGAAGGAGGTGCTGCATAATGAGTATTCTAAAAATCAACAATGTAACTATGAAGTTTGGAGGAGTTACTGCTGTTAACAACCTTGATATAGAAATTCAGGAAGGAAAAATTGAAGCCTTGATAGGTCCCAACGGTGCGGGAAAAACAACCGCCTTCAATGTTATCACAGGAGTTTATTCGCCAACAGAAGGAAATGTATTTTATAAGGATGAAAATATAACAGGTCTTACACCTGACAAAATAACAAAAAGAGGTATTGCCCGAACATTTCAGAATATAAGATTGTTTAAAAACCTGACGGTCTTGGATAATATACTGATTGCCAATCATTTAAGAATAAATTCAAATTTTTTGTCCAGCGCCCTTAGAATGCCCTGGTCTAACAAGGAAGAGAAAAATATGCGGGAGAAATCGGAAATGCTTCTGGATAAATTGGGCTTGTTGAGATTAAAAAATGAAATAGCCCATTCCCTCCCATACGGTGAGCAGAGAAAGCTGGAAATAGCCAGAGCCCTTGCAACTGATGCGGACCTTCTGCTTTTGGATGAGCCGGCTGCAGGTATGAACCCTTCTGAAACAATGGAGCTGTCATCATTTATTCATACCATAAGAGATGAGTTCAAGCTTACGATTTTTATGATTGAGCATCATATGGACCTGGTTATGGAAATATCAGAAAAAATCTACGTCCTGGACTTCGGACAGCTTATAGCCAGGGGAACCGCAGATGAGGTTAAAAATGACCAAAGAGTTATAGAGGCTTACTTGGGGGTGGAAGAAGATGCTTAAAATCAATGATCTACACGTAAATTACGGAGGAATATCAGCAGTCAAGGGTATCAGCATCCATGTTCCGGAAAAATCCATAGTAACCTTAATAGGAGCCAACGGTGCAGGAAAAAGCACAACTCTTAAAACTATATCAGGACTTGTTAAAGCAAGGAGCGGTGAAATTTTATTCCAAGGTGAAAATATTCTTGGAATGGATACCATAGATATCGTAGCAAAAGGTATTACCATGGTTCCCGAAGGAAGAAAAGTTTTCGTGAATCTTTCGGTTTTAGAGAACCTTAAGGTAGGCGCTTATCTGAGAAAGGAAGGAATCGAAGAGGATATAAAAAGAGTTTATGAATTGTTCCCCATCCTGAAAGAAAGAGCATGGCAGCTGGCCGGAACCCTGTCCGGAGGCGAGCAGCAGATGCTGGCAGTAGGAAGGGCTTTAATGGCCAAGCCTAAGCTTATAATGATGGATGAGCCTTCCCTTGGATTAGCACCCTTGATAGTCAATGCCATATTTGAAATTATAAAAGAAATTAACAAGCAGGGAACAACGATTTTGTTAATCGAACAAAATGCAAACAAAGCCCTTAAGGTAGCAGATTACGGTTATGTTTTGGAAACAGGCAGCATGGCCATGGAAGGAAAGGGAATGGAGCTTCTGAAGAATGAGAAAATCATAGAAGCATATTTAGGAACGGCGAAGAAATAAGAACCGGCGTTTTAAAAGGAATATCCAAATTGGGTATTCCTTTTTCTGTCCCGCTATCCCATTATCATTTGTATCAAAAATCCTGCCGATACTGAAAAAACATATATGTAGGTCATAATTTTAATATTTTCTTTAATATTACCGTTCATTTTGAACAAAACCAGCAAACCGGCTCCTGCTCCAGTGGAAAGACCTGCAATTGCAGATCCGAAGCTTAAGCTTCCACTGATAAAGAGCTGAGTGAGGATGACAGATGCGGCACAATTTGGAATAAATCCTATTATACCCGCCAATGCCGGTTGAAATATACTGTCATTTAGTAAAATACCTGACAGGTTATCCTCCCCCACATAGGTTATTAGAAGGTTTAAAAAAAAATTAGTGACTACCAGAAAAATAAATATATTGATTGTATGTTTGAATGCAGGCTTCAATATACCTTCTTCGTCATGGCATCCGCAGTCCTTGCAGACATGGCGGTGAATAGAGCTTGCAATTCCTTCACTATTGCTTATATGGAACAAGCCTTTGAATATGGAATCTGCCGCAGCTCCAGCTATAACAGCCAGCACTGTTTTTACTGCTATTAGGGACAGGATTAATTTTATATCACCGTTATTTGACAATAATATGGGTATCGCTTCATCTGATGTAGATATGAATACGGCTATCAATGTCCCCGCACTTATAATTCTTCCTGCATATAAATTTGATGCAGCTACGGAAAACCCGCACTGAGGCACACAGCCCAGGACAGCTCCACCGGCAACTCCAAACTTTCGAAGGCCGATTATGAGCCTGTCTGATGACTTATGCTCAATATATTCAATTATAATGTATGCTGCAAACAAAAATGGAAGCATCTTTAACGAGTCCATTAATGCATCTTTAACTAATTCCTGCATGTTAACCTCCCGCTGTCAATTATGATAATCCATTCTGCAAATATTTGTCAATATATTCATTTTGTTCTGACTGATTTGTTTTCTATCTGTTTCCGAAAACCTGAGTTGTTGAACAGGAATATAAATTCTGGGCATGCATAAGGGGATATTATTTTTTATATAATATCCCCTGCTACATATGCTTATTTATTTACTGCTTCTTTTAATGATTTACCTGCTTTGAACACCGGTGCTTTTGATGCCGGAATATCTATTGTTTCGCCAGGATTTCTTGGATTTCTTCCTTGTCTAGCTTTTCTGTCTCTTACTTCAAATGTTCCAAATCCAACTAATTGTACTTTTCCGCCTGCTACCAGTTCTTCTTTTATTGTTTCCATAAATCCGTTCAGTGCCTTTTCAGCATCTTTCTTGGTGAAACCGGTTTTTTCTGCAACATTGGAAATTAAATCAGCTTTATTCATAAAAACCCTCCTTAATAAAAATGTAGTTTATTTTTTCATTTTATCTAAATTCCTACTGGAACTTTGATTCTTCCCATAACTCATCCATTTCTTTCAGAGTCATATTTTTTAAATCTTTGGTTGAATTTCTTTCTATGTACTCAAAACGATCAAGAAATTTATTGATAGTTTTATTCAGAGCAATATCAGGATTAATCTTCTCAAATCTTGCGAAGTTTACAAGAGCAAACAACAGGTCTCCGAACTCCTCCTCCATATTTTCAATGTTTCCATTATTGTATTCATCTATGAATTCCAGGAGTTCTTCTTTAATTTTCATTATTGCTCCCTGTGCATCAGGCCAGTCAAATCCAACTTCCGCAGCTCTTTTTTGGATTTTATAGCTTCTGCTTAAGGTTGATAATGCCTTGGGAACATTCCTCAGGTTATCAGTATATGTTGTCAGGTTTTTCTCTTTAAGCTTGGAGTTTTCCCAGCTTGTTAATGCTTCTTCAACATCTTCAGCTTTCACATTTCCAAATACATGGGGATGCCTTGAATACATCTTTTTACACACATTGGTTACAACATCATTAAAGTTGAAATAACCTTCTTCGCTGCCAAGTTCAGCATGGAATACGACTTGAAACAATAAGTCTCCAAGTTCCTCAACCAGATTGTCTACATCATCATTGTCAATTGCATCAACAACTTCATAGGCTTCTTCAATAACATGCTGTCTTATTGAATTATGCGTTTGTTTTTTGTCCCATGGACACCCGTCAGGACCCCTTAGCAATTTTACAATTCTTAACAGATTATTTACATTATACACTCTATGTTTTGAAATTTCAATAGGAAGAATGCAAAAATATGTTGAAAATCCGTAATTCTTTTCATGATCAAGCAAAAATAGAGGAATTTTTTTTACATTTTCTTCCAAAACATCGATGATGAGGGAATTTACATCTTCAGGATAGATTTCCATTAGTTTTATTTTAAGCCTTGATGCAATGTCTATATCGTAAACCTGAGTAATAATATTGAAGGAATCAAGGTCACATGAAAATTCATCTGCTTCAAGACAGTCCATGATTTTAATACTGTTATAATCGGCATATCCTGAAAGTTTTAAGCATTTATCCAGAAAGCTCATTCCATCAATTATTATTGTATTTATTTCACTTTTATATTCATTTGTCAGCTTTTTTGTTACTATGTCACCGTAATAGGGGCTTCCTGCAGTGCAGTAGTTGATTTTCCCCCACCTTCTTGACTGCTCTATAAGGGTTTGGATTATGTTTTCGTAAACTTCGTCAAAGTTTTCATACTTTTCAAAATAATCATCAAAACTTACAATATCGATACTTTTTCTTAACTCATTCACTATTGGGTGGCGGTCTGTTCTTGCAAATGCGGGTATTCCCTCCGAAAGGGCATTTTTGGCTCTCAATGTCAAGTCTTCTTCCGTCCCTGCCCCCAATCCGATTATTTGAATTGTGTTCATTTTATTTCCTCACGAATTTTTTTAGTTTTTCTCCTTTTGGAATAAGTTCAAGGTCTTCCTTTGTGATTGCTCCTGTAACAAATAGACAGATTACATATACTATTCCAGCTGCTGCTATGGAGCCTAGTGTTGCCAGATTCCTGCTTTCTGCTGCCGATTGTATAAAACCGAAGGATACCCATACGGCAAGAGCCATGACTGCAGTGGATAATAGTGCTCTTGAGGATACCTTGATCAAATTAATTCTGATTTTTGTTTTTTTGATATCCAACCAGTTAAACAGCGCTACAAAGAAATATGCAACCGTTGTGCTTACAGCTGCTCCATTTATATTAATGCTTGGAATTCCAATCAAAACATAGGATAAGGCTACCTTGACAACCAAGCCCAGGGCTAAGTTTTTAACAGGGTGAAACTGTTTGTTCACAGACTGCAGTATTGCTGTAAAAGCTTGAACCAAAGTAAGAAAAATTACTCCTATTGACAGTATTTCCAAAAGTGCCCCGGAACTTGCATGCTTTGCGGGGCCTATCGATGGATAAAGGAGGGCAATTATGGGTTCTGCCAGCATAAACAAACCTATGCCGCAGGGAAGCCCTATGATCAATGACATCTTTACTCCTGCATCTGCAGTAACACTTAATTTGTTCATTTGTCTCCTGGTAAAGGCATCCGTAATTGCAGGGACTAAACTCATTGCAACTGCTGTGGAGAATACCTGGGGGAAATTTATCAGGGTCTGTGCCGTACCGCTTAACTCGCCGAACATATCAGCAATCTGTATATCGTCATATCCAATGAATGACAGCCGGTTGGAAACTATATATGAATCCGCTATGCCCATCACCGGTGCTATAGAAGCTCCTATTGTTATAGGAATGGCAATATATAAAAGACTTTTTATTACATGCCGTGCAGATTCTGTTTTATTGTTTTTTGATGAGGCAATTTCTTCTTTCATATTTTTTTTGTTTAATAAAAACATTATAAATATCAGTATAAAGGCAGCAAGACCTCCTGCTGATGCTCCAAAGGTAGCTCCTGCCGCAGCTTCCTCAAGTCCTCTGCCTACCAGTGCATATGCCAGGTATAAGCCGACAGCAACCCTGAATAACTGCTCAATGAGCTGTGACAAGGCAATGGGAGTCATGTTCTGCATTCCTTGGAAAAACCCCCTGTAAGCAGACAGCAAGGGTACTACAAACAAGGCGGGAACCAGTGCTACCATGGAGTAGTAAGAGCCGGGAAAGCCAAGAAATGTAACAAGACTTCGGGCAAATAAAAATACAAAAACAGATGAAACAAGCCCGATTAAAAATAGACCCCAGCCTGCTGTTTTGTAAACCTGATATGCTCCCTGACAATTGTTTAAAGCTCTTCTTTCGGAAACCATCTTGGCAATAGCTGTGGGAAATCCTGACAGGGACACTACAAGCAAAAGATTATATATATTATAGGCAGGCTGATAGTAGCCTATCCCCTCGGTACCTATTAAATTTGTCAGAGGTATTCT
>JAGOIH010000066.1 GCA_017995755.1 Sedimentibacter sp.
CTGAAATAATCAGCCATGTAAAGAACAGCGCCGATTTTGATTATTTCCGAAGGCTGCAGCGATATGCCCCCAATAGTTATCCACCTCTGGGCGCCGTTTGATGCAATCCCTATTACTATGGTAAGCATCGCCAGGCCTATGCATGCAAACAGTATGAGCTTGCTGAATTTTTTGTAGATCACGTATGGAAGGTTTGCAAAAAAAATCATTCCTGCAAGACCTGCCCCTGCTGCAATAACCTGCTTTCTTAAAAAATAAAAGGGATCTCCCCCGTATTTGTAATATCCGTCGGGATAAGAGGAGCTGTAAACCATTAAGAAGCCAAATAACACCAATAGCACTATTATAAAGACCAAGACCCAGTCAATTGACCTGGTTTTAGCTTTTTTTACTGTTTCCTCCATAATAACTTACCCTTTCTTTAAAATCTCTTCCTCTGACTTCATAATTAGGGTACATTCCCCAGCTGGCACATGCGGGAGATAAAACAACATTATCCCCTTCTTCAGCCAGCTCAAAGCTCTTTTTTACAGCTTCATCCATTGTTTCCACCAGGTAAATATTTTCAAAACCATATTTCAAAGCGCACCTTTCTATATCTTTGGCAGTCTGCCCCAGAAGAATAAGTGCTTTTACCTTATCATCAAATGCTTTGATAAACTCATCGTAGGATGACTTCTTGTCATAGCCGCCTGCTATCAATACAATCGGCTTTTCGATTCCTTGTATTGCTTTAATGGAGGCATCGGGATTTGTTCCTTTTGAATCATTGTAAAATTTGACTTTATTGTATTCGCCGGTAAATTCCAGACGATGCTCGACACCTTTAAATTCTTTTAAAACCCCGGATATTATTTCAATGTCTATTCCCAAAGCTATGGCAGCACCTGCCGCAGCCATTGCATTTTCAAGATTATGCTTCCCCGGTATGAAAATTTCCTTTGTACTGATTATAAATTGTTTGTTATTTTTGTTTTTATAATATAACCGGTCGTTTTCTGCAAATATTCCATCTTCCAAAATTCTCCCGGAGCTGAAGAATATTTTTTTTGCCTTAATTTTATCTGAAAAATTTCTTATTGTTGCGTCTTCATAATTTAGTATTGCATAATCATTTTCATCCTGGTTTATTACATTTTTAAACTTCGCTTCTATATAATTTTCTACTGTGTGATGATAATCCAGATGGTCGGGAGTGATGTTTGTTATAAGGCTGATATGAGGTTTGTACCTTGATGTGCCTGCCAGCTGAAAACTGCTTACTTCAGCTACAAGTACATCTCCCTTCTTTGCATTCAATGCATCGTTATACATCCCAAAACCAATGTTACCGGTGACCTTGAAGGGTATCCCGCTTTCGCTTGCCATTTCTCCTGTCAGAGTTGTGGTTGTTGTTTTGCCGTTTGTTCCGGTTATGGAAACAATAGTTGCATCTGTTGCCCTGTAAGCTGCTTCTATGTCGCTGATTACTTCGACGTTGTTCTTTAAAAGCATTTCAATTACCGGGACTTCATATTTAATGCCTGGACTTTTAATGGCATAATCCAAATTTTTCATATTGATTTTCTTGAGTTCTTCATTTCCGAAGTAGTATTCAGCTTCAATGCCTTCTACCTCTTTTAATCTGTCTTTCAAATTTTCTTTTGGTGATTCATCAAATGCATAAATCTTTTCACCTGTTCTGCTTAATCCCTTTATGCATGCAATGCCTGAAACACCCAATCCTACAACGAGTACATTCATTTTTACCGTCCTCATAAAATGTCCATTATTATATTATGTTGTTTATATTGAATAAATACCTATAAATGCCAATATCAAAGAGGCAATCCAAAACACAGCCACAACCTTTGTTTCTTTCCAGCCGCTCATTTCATAATGATGGTGGAGAGGCGCCATTTTAAATACTCTTCTTTTTGTCCTCTTATAATGAAGAACCTGAATCATTACTGAAAGTGCTTCGGCAAAGTATATGCCGCCGATTATAGGTATGAATAATACTGTGTTTGATATAACAGCAACCGCTGCGACAGCACCTCCCAAAGCCAGGGACCCTGTATCCCCCATAAAGACCTTTGCCGGATTTGCATTATGCCTTAAGAATCCCAGGCAGGCACCGGAAACTGCAGCACTTATCAATGATATTCCTTCATATATCTGGTTTGCATCCTTTAAGCTGTTTGCAATTAAGCTGAAAGCTGCCGTTACTATCATTGTAACCCCTGTGTTAAGGCCGTCCAGGCCGTCAGTAAGGTTCACGGCATTTACCATTCCTACTGCAAAAAAGGTTATAAAAGGTATATACAAAACTCCTAAATCAATATGTATATTTACGAAGGGAATCATTAAGGTAGTTCCCATGGCGCTGTATTTTGAGCCGTACAATGCAAGGAGTACTGAAAAGATAAGCTGGCCGATAATTTTTTGCATGGGCTTTAATCCTTCATTTTGCCTCATTACCACCTTTATATAGTCGTCTATAAATCCAATTAATCCAAATCCCAAAATGAAGAATATTACCGCCCATATCTCCGCTTTAAAAAATCCTCTTGTCAGAATCGAAATTAAAATTGCCAGTATGATTATAATGCCACCCATTGTAGGGGTTCCCGATTTGACCAGGTGGCTTTTAGGTCCGTCTTCCCGGATACTTTGTCCTACTTTAAGGCGTTTTAAGACCGGGATTACAACTGGTCCTAAAAACAGTGCTATTAAAAAGGATACAATTATTACTCTTATAATTTGTTCGTTGCCCTGCATAATTTCTCCTAATTAAGTGGTTATCTTGTCATCCTGAACATTTTCTTTATTGCTATCAATGAAGGGTGATTCATCCGCCTGTGCCCGCAAGACTCTCCCTGTACTAGAGGTGTGTCCCAATAAATTCAGGGACATTCCTTTAAAAGCTATCTTGCAGAGAGTCACCCTATTTTGAAGGTGTGTCCCTATACCTTAGACCCCTCTTTTTTTCTCCACATCTTTTATTGCTCTTTTTGCGAGCATTGTTTCATCATAAGGTACTTTTTCAATTCCCATATCCTGATAAGGTTCTGTGGATTTTCCCGCCAACAATATTACATCGTTCTTTTGGCTGTTGTCAATAGCATAATATATGGCTTGATCCCGCTCAATAATTATTTTATATTGGCCATTGTGTTTTTTAACACCCTCGGCTATTTCCAAACATATTTCGTAGGGGTCCTCAAATCTTGGGTTATCAGATGTAAGTATGCTTAAATCACAGTATTTGCCTGCAATTTCGCCCATGGGACCACGTCTTGACAAATCTCTTTCTCCACCTGCACCAAACATAACTATTTTTCTCCCCTGTGCAAACTCGTTTATGGTATCCATCACCTTCTGAAGGCCGTCAGGCGTATGGGCAAAATCAAGAATTATGGTGCAATCCAATTTATTGGGAAGTATTTCAAATCTTCCTGTAACACCCCTTATTTCTTCCAGTGCTTCGATAATGTCATCAATATTTACCCCCAGGGCATATGCTGCACCCAGTGCACCAAGTGAGTTGAGAACACTGAATGTTCCAGGAGTATTTACGTGGGCTTTTTTCTTTATCCCCTGTACATTGAGGTCAAAGGAGGTTCCCTTCATAGTGGTTTTCAGGTTTGAAGCTCTGATATCCGCATCGTTTTCAATGCCTATGGATATTGCCTTGACTCCTTCAGCAATTAGTTCATTGTATAGCCTGTGTCCATAAGGGTCATCCACATTTATAATGTTGTTTATTTTTGTCAAATGAAACAGTTTTTTCTTTGCCTGATAATAGTTTTCCATTGTTTCATGAAAATCCAGATGATCTCTTGTAACATTTGTAAAAATTCCCACATCTATGTGAACCTCGTCAATTCTGTTAAGTTCAAGTGCATGGGATGAAACTTCCATACTGCAGTAGGTGATTCCTTTTTCAAGCATCATGGCCAAATAGTGCTGTATGTCAAAGGATTCAGGCGTGGTATTGTCAACCTTGATTTTTTTGCCGTCAATAAGAACACCCATCGTTCCTATTATTCCTGATTTTTCGCCTAAATAATCATAGATTCCATTTAATAAATATGTAGTGGAGGTTTTGCCGTTAGTTCCCGTGACTCCGATAATATTCATTTTTTTTGAAGGTCGTCCGTAAATGATGTCAGCTGCTTTAGCCATTGATTCTCTGGGTGATTTAACAAGGATAAAAGAGCCATTGCCTCTGACATTCTCTGGAATATTTTCGCAGATAACGGCAGATGCTCCATTTTCCAAAGACTTTGCTATAAATTTATGACCGTCGTTTGTAAAACCCTTAATTGCCACAAAAATATCATTTTTGCCAACTTTTCGTGAATCGTTTGTTATGCCTGTTATTTCAGTATCGTCACTGCCGGTGAAGCTTAAATAATCCATCTCTTTAAGTAAGCTTTTTATATTCATAAGTATACCTCTATTTAAATGTATGATAGTATGTGCAATTTTATCATAAATAATGACCTTTTACAATAACATGTCTTTCTAATCATAAGCTTTCAAAGCATCTCGAAAAATAAGAAAAATATTAAGCGAACATTTGCAGGACACGACTATAATTCTTAGCGAATGAAGGTTAAAAATCCGTTAAGCAGCTTGCACTGTTTGAGCGTAGCGAGTTTGCAAGCTGTAGGATTTTTAGCGGTCATGAACTTTAGAATTATTCGTGGCCGAAACCGAGAGCGGATATTTTTCTTATTTTCCCAGTGGAATGCATCTCTTTATTTACTCCATTGGTCGTATAAATTTGGCATTCTGTGCTGTTGACCTGCCATCAAGACTTTCTCCTTGCAGTCGAAGAAATTGGGTTAGGTCATACTTAGTTTAGTACCAGGGTAATCATTGAGGATTTGACAACCTGCTCTCCTGCTTTGGGGAACTGGGATTTAACTGTTCTTTCAGCTTCCACTTCAATTGTTATGTTGCTTTCCAAACCTGATTTAATCAAAAGGTCGGTTGCATCTGCAATTGTAAGCCCTAATAGATTTGGAACAGTCACCATTTGTTTTTCCACATGACCTAGTTCTTCTTCCGTATAAACCGGCTCTACATCGTAATACTTAAGTGTGTTTTCCAGTAAATCAGCAGCAACGGGCCCTGCAACTATAGAGCCGTAATAGCCGATGCTTCTGTCAGGTTCATCAACCATGACAAGTGCCACTGCTCTTGGTTTGTCTACCGGAGCTACTCCTATAAATGAAGATATAAATTTGCCTTCAACATATTTGCCGCCGATAACCTTTTGTGCTGTTCCTGATTTTCCGCCTATTCTGTAACCCGGCCTGTAAGCCTGCTTTGTTCCTGCTTCTGCGGAATCCTTCATAATCCGGAGCATAATTTTTGATGTTTCTTCAGAAATTACTTTTCTTCTTATTTCTGTATCAAAATTTTTAATTATATTTCCATCTTCGTCAATGAGCTGTTTCACAATTCTCGGCACCATTAAATTACCGCCGTTTGAAATTGCGGAAACAGCATTTACCAGCTGTATTGGTGTTATTGCAACACCATGGCCGAAAGCCTGGGTTACTACATCCACATCCTTCATATATTCAGGTTTTTTTACAATGCCCAATGCCTCTCCATTTAGCATAATTCCTGATTGTTCTTCAAAGCCGAAGGATCGTAAATATTTATAAAATGGTTCTTTTCCTATATCAAGACCTATCTGGGCAAGAGCATCGTTGCATGAGTTCTGTACTGCCTCTGATAATGTCTGCTGTCCGTGAGGTCTGTAGTATCTCCAGCATTTAATGTTGTGACTTGTAATTTGTCTTACATAACCGTCGCAAAAGTATGTGGAGTTAAGTGTTGCAGCATTTTCTTCCAGGGCAGTTGCTGTTGTTATAAGCTTAAATGTGGAGCCGGGCTCATATACATCATTAACTGCAGGATTCCGCCACATGTCAAACCAGGCATTCTGAAGCTCTTCATTGGACAAGGCCTCCCACTGGGCTTGAACATTTGCATCTACGGGAATTCTCGGGTCATTGGGATCATAATCAGGCTTTGATGTCATTGCTAAAACATCGCCTGTATTTGGGTCCATCACTATGATTGTTGCCCGTATTGCATTGTAATCCGCCATAACCTTCTCAGCTGCCGATTCTGCATAATGCTGTATTACCTCATCAATGGTTAATACAACACCCGAGCCATCCTGAGATTCATAGTATTCATTGTATCCAAATGGCAGCTCCCTTCCGTAAGCATCCGTATTAACAACAGTTCTCCCGGGAATTCCGGTGAGATAATCATTATAGGTTGCTTCCACTCCGTATAAACCGTCCTGGTCAATATTTGTGAACCCCAATACATAAGGAGCGAAATTCCCGTAAGGATATACTCTTTTATTGTCTTCGATGATACTTATGCCACTTAATTCCTGCTCTCTTATTTTTTGTGCCTGTTCATCGGTAATCCATTTTTTTAGGACTACATAATTATAGTTGGAAGTTATTTTATTAAAAACCTCTTCGTAATCCATTTCCAAAATTCCCGATAAAATCTCTGCAATCTCTTCCGGTGTCTTTGTATTTACAGGTATTTGGTCAGCCTGGGTTTCTTCTGTAAACATTGTTTTGTTAAGTTTTTTTAAAATTGCTGTCAAAAGGCTGTCATCTTCGCTTTCTGTATTGTCAACAGCAGGTTTTACGCTTTTTTTAACATCTGCGGGGAAACATGTGACAGTATTTGAATTTATGCTTACTGCCAGTTTTTTCCCTTTGGCGTCATAAATTGTTCCTCTTTTGGCATTTATGGTAATATCCCTTGACCAGTTTTCCATTGCCTGTTTTCTGTATTCTTCACCTTTTATCAGCTGTATGTAACCAAGCCTCACAACCAAAGCCATGGTAACTAAAAAAAAGCATACTAAAAAAAACAACATCCTTCTTTTATTCTGAAGGTTAGTAGTGCTTTTTGCACGCTTTTTCATATGGCAATCCCCCTTATCGAATGAAACTTCTTACCTTGTCAATCAATCCTACTAACAGATTTTCATCCCTTGCCATTATATTATCTTCTTCGGTTGTATCAGAACCATATGTAAAGTCTACAAATACCGTCTGCTTCCTTGTAGGATAATTCATGCCTAAATATACTTTAGCCATTTCCTCAATGCTGTTAGTGTTTTTAATGCTCTCCAAAGCTATGTTGTACTGGTCAATTTCATTGTTGAGATTTGTTATTTCGATACCAAGATTATTCAGCTCCATTTGCTTGTCAGTGATCAGGGCATAATTATAAACTATTAGTATTCCTAATATAAAAGTAATTGCAATCATGGCTGAATTTTTCAAACTCTCTATAAAAGTATTATTTCTTTTTTTGCCTTTTATTCGCTTTTTTTGAGAATATTCTTTTTCTCTTCCATGCTCTTGTAACTCAACAGCTTCCTTTCTTAACGCTGACATTTTTTACACCTTCTCGCCTATTCTTAATTTCGCGCTGTGTGATCTTCTGTTTTCTGACAATTCTTCTTCTGATGGAGTTATTGGTTTTTTTGTTATTATTTTAAGCATTCTTCTGTGGTTGCACATGCATTTGGGAAACTCCGGCGGACATATGCAATCCTTGTTTAACTCTGCAAATGTATTTTTAATAATTCTGTCCTCAAGGGAATGAAATGTTATGACGCAGATTCTCCCTTCCCTGTTAAGCCTTTCAACTGCGGACTTAATTGTGGTCTCAAGTATTTCCAGCTCTCTGTTCACTTCAATTCTTATTGCCTGAAATGTTTTTTTGGCAGGATGGGAACCTTCCTGTCTGACTTGCTTCGGTATAGCCTTTTTAATAATAGAAACAAGCTGGCCCGTTGTTTCTATAAATTCCTGCTCTCTTTCCTGTACAATAAATTTAGCAATTCTTGACGCCCATTTTTCTTCGCCGTAATCCCAAAGAATTCTGGACAATTCATTTTCCTCATATCCGTTTACTATGTGTCTTGCAGTGGTTGTCTGACTTTTATCCATCCTCATGTCAAGGGGCATATCGTAATTGTAAGAAAATCCCCTCTCCGGTATGTCAAGCTGAAATGATGAAACACCAAGGTCAAATATTATACCGTCGATTTTTTGAATATCAAGTTCGTTTAAAATTTCGTCTATATTGCTGAAATTATTTCTTACCGATATAAAATTTTTATAAGCTGATAATTTCTCTGCCGCCTTTTCTATCGCATAGTCATCCTGGTCGATTCCTATGACTTTGCCCTTAGCCGCTCTTTTTAATATTTCCTGTGTATGGCCTCCCCCGCCAAGAGTACAATCAACATAAATACCGTCTTCCTTTATATTCAGACCATCTATGGATTCGTCAAGCAAAACCGGTTTATGCACATATCCCATGATTTCCTCCTTATAAGCCTATCCCCAATTCCGACATTTTTTCTGCTATGCTGTCAAAATCGAACTGGTCATTGTTGGAGTAGTCATCCCAAGAGTT
>JAGOIH010000067.1 GCA_017995755.1 Sedimentibacter sp.
TGACAGTACCCCTGTCTCCTTGTTATTACAGGATGGTATTTTCGGGGAATTTATTTCCTCTCAGATAGGCTTCTACCGTCATTTTATTCTTGCCGGGCATTTGGATTTCTTTAAGTATTACTATTCCGTCTTTTGCTTTAACAAAAATCCCTTCCTTACCTGCTTTTATTATATAGCCCGGCACATAGTCTGTACTGTCATTTATGTATGATGATTTATATACTTTAATAGTTTTTTCATCCATCGTAAAATATGCTGCAGGCCATGGAGACAGTCCCCTTATTAGATTATGGATATTCTTTGCAGGTAAACTCCAGTTTATTTTACGGTTCTCGTTATCAAGCATAGGAGCATAGGTTGAAAGTGAATCATCTTGTTTTTGTGGTACAATTTCATTTTTCTCCAATTTAACCAAGGTTTCTATCAAGAGGTCCGCACCTTTATGCATCAAAATATAATGAAGGTCTCCAACATTCATTTCTTCATCAATTTCCACTTCTGCTTTTAAAAGCATGTCGCCTGTATCTAATCCGGTATCCATCTGCATTGTTGTTACGCCTGTTTTGTATTCCCCGTTTATTATTGCCCAGTTCAAGGGGGCTGCTCCCCTTAATTTAGGCAGCAGGGATGCATGGACGTTGATGCATCCGTATTTAGGCAATGTCAAAATTTCCCTGCTCAGTATTTGTCCATAAGCAACCACGACTATTGCATCAGGATTGTATGATTTTAATACATCAATGTTTTCCTGCTTCTTTATTTTATCAGGCTGGAAAATTTCAAGTCCCAGCTTTTCAGCTGTTTCTTTCACTTCTGACTTTTTCAGCTTTTTACCCCTGCCAAATGGTTTATCAGGCTGGGTAACAACCAAAACCACATTGTGACCGCTCTCATAAAGTTTTTCCAGGCTTGGAACTGCAAAGCCAGGAGTGCCCATAAATATTATATTCATATTATCACCTTACTCTTCGCTTGTGTCTTCAATTATCCTGTCTACAAACAACACTCCGTCTAAATGATCAATTTCATGGCATAAAGCCCGTGCCAGCAAACCTTCCGCTTCTATTTTTTTTGTTTCATTATTTTCATTTGTATATTCTACAGTTACCTTCATTGGTCTTGACACTGTGCCCTTTTTCTCAGGAACACTCAGGCATGCCTCCTGGGCTGTCTGCTCTCCTGAATCCTTGATAATTTTAGGGTTGGCCATTTTATAAACCTTGCCGTCTTCCACGTCTATTACAATCACACGCTTAAGTATCCCTACCTGGGGAGCGGCAAGTCCAACACCTTCAAATTTATACATGGTTTCCACCATGTCATCCATAAGCATCCTGATTCTATCATCAACAAGAGGAACTTCCCTGCTTTTCTTTCTTAATAATTCATCGCCTTCGTATCTTAAATTTCTTAATGCCATTTATATCCTCCTAAATTGTATCCGTATTAATATTTATGCTTACCTTTATATTTTCTATATCCTTATCCATATATACAGTCCTTAGTATTTTTTTCAGTTCCGGCAAGCTGTGATTTGACACCTTGATAAATAAATTAATTCTGTACTCATCATTTACCTTGTAGATATTGTGGGGTACAGGCCTGTACAATAATAAGCTTCTTTCCTTTATCATTTCTTGTACTTCTTCTTTTACCAGGGAATATTTTTCACCTGCTGTTTTTGCAACCAGCTCTTCATTCTTTGATATTAAGCATATATTTATTATATTAATAAAGGGCGGAAATGCAAATTCTTTTCTTAGTTTTAATTCCTGCTGCAAAAATAAATCATAGTCATTGTTTCTTGCTGCATTAATGATGAAATTTTCAGGCTCATAAGTTTGAATGTACACATTGCCTTTCTTGTCTCCCCTGCCGGCCCTTCCGCTGACCTGGGTTATCAGCTGAAATGTTTTTTCGCTTGCAGTGTAAAAGGGTAAATTCAGTATTGCGTCTGCAGAAAGTACTCCTACTGTAGTTACATTGGGAAAGTCAAATCCCTTTGCAAGCATCTGGGTTCCTATGAGTATGTCAATTTTCCCGCTTTTAAAATCATTATAGATGTTTTCATAAGCTTCTGAGTCAGTCATTGAGTCAAGGTCCATTCTTTCAATTGATGTATGGGGAAATAATTGATTTATCAATTTTTCAACATGCTGGGTTCCGGCACTGAACTGCTCTATTTTATCACTTTTGCATTTTGGACATTCATAAATCATTTTTCTTGTTCTTCCGCAGTAGTGACATTTCATGATATTTCCCTTTATATGGTAGGTCATGGAAACGTCGCACCGCTGGCACCTTACAACATAACCGCATTTTTTGCAGGACACGAAACCGGAATAGCCTCTTTTATTGAGAAACAATATTACCTGCTCATTCTGCTTAAGGGAATTCCTAATGCTTTGGTATAATTCCTGGCTTATAATGGTATTGTTTCCCTTGTCAAGCTCATCTGACATGTTTATAATCTTCATTTCAGGCATAGAGGCGTCTTTAACCCTGTTTTTAAGTTCGATTAATTCAATCTGCCCTTTCATAGCCATATAGTAGGTGTTTAAGGACGGAGTCGCAGACCCCAATATAACCTTGCCTCCCGCCATATATGCCATCTTTACTGCAACCTCCATGGTGTCATACTTTGGAGATGTTGCTGAAATATAGCTGTCCTCATGCTCTTCGTCTATTACTATTGCACCCAAATCACTGATTGGGGCAAATATGGCAGACCTGGCTCCTATTACAATATCCGCCTCTTTGTTATATACCCGGAGCCACTCAATGTACCTGTCTTTTTTGCTTAATTTAGAATGAAATACTGCAATCTTGTTTCCGAATCTTTCCCTAAATCTGTCAATTGTCTGGGCTGTAAGGGAAATCTCGGGAACAAGCATAATTGACTGTCTGCCTTCTTTAATATATCCTTCGATTATATTCATATACACTTCTGTCTTGCCGCTGCCTGTTACTCCGTGGAGGAGAAATGCTTTTTTGTCTGAACGAAGAATTGTTTCACAGGCTCTCTTTTGCTCTTCATTTAAGCATAAGGGCTCTTTAGGCTCAAACTCTTCCTGCTTTGAATAATCTAAAACCGGTTTTTCCTCTAATACATCCTTTTTTATCAAATTATTTATAACTGCATATGAAACATTTAATTTCTCTCTTAGCTCTGCAATGCTGACTGATTGATGCTGTTTTAGATACTCTATTACCTTTATCTGGTTAGGAGTGTAATTAATCTTGTACTTTTCGGTTTCCCTATATTCCTTCAGACTTGCATGCTTTTCGTAAACGCTTTGAGTATCGGAAGGTATCATCAATCTCATTGCATCGGAGTATTTGCATATATACCTTTCCCTTATCCAAAAGATAATTTTAATCATTTCTTTTGTTACTATAGGTTTCTCATCTATTATTTCAATAAGAGGCTTGATTTTTTCCACAGGATAATCGCAGGCTGAATCAAGGGAAACTATTAATGCATTGATAATACTTTTCCCTCTGCCAAAATTTACTCTGGCCCTTTTTCCTTCCTCAGCTGAGTTTAATAGTGCATCCGGCACTCCGTACGTGTAAAGCTGATCTGTGCTTTTGGAAATATTGTCTAAAATTACCTGTGCAAATCTATTATACATATCTTCCCCGCTCAATTAAAATTAAATAATCAGTCATTTGACTGATTATCTGACTTTTCTTGTGCCGTTGTTTCTTCCATAACTGCTGTTTCTTTAACTGCTGTCTCAGCCGTCTCATTCTGTGTTTCTTTATTTTCCCCTGGTGATTTTATGAATTTATCATAATCATAAATTGGCTCAAATTTTTCATTATAGAATTCTTCAATTGCAATTGCCATTGGTTTCTTTGTGCTTGTTTTGACTAAAGGTTCAGAACCATCAATTATTTGCCTGGCTCTTTTAGATATTATTGTCACTAAAGAATATTGGCTGTCAACCATTTCATTTAATTCGTCTATTGATATTTTTTTCATTCTCATATCTCCCTGATTTTACTGATTATTTCTTTTTTCCTTATTACTCTGTTTTTTTCAGCCTCTATTATATGTTTAATTTTTTCAGCTGCAACTTCTACCTGATCATTAAGGACTGCATAGTCATATTGGAAAGCGTAGTTTAGTTCATCATAGGCTGATTCCATTCTACGTAATATAACTTCCTTCGAATCAGTGCCTCTTCCTTCAATCCTTGTTTTTAACTCAGCCAGCGATGGAGGAAGAATAAATATGAACACTCCCATTGGATAGTTCTTTTTTACCTGCAGAGCTCCCTGGATATCAATTTCCAGAATTATATCATTCCCTGCTTTAAGCTGTTTAAACACTTCTTCTTTTGGTGTTCCGTAATAATTGCCGTATACTTTTGCATATTCAAGAAATTCATCATTGTTTATTCTTTTGATGAATTCCTCTTCATCAATAAAATAATAGCTTATGCCTTCTGCTTCACCTTCTCTGGGCTTCCTGGTTGTTGCAGATACGGAAACTTTCAGGTAACTCATTTCCATCAGAAGTCTTTTACATATAGTTCCCTTGCCTGCTCCTGAAGGGCCTGATATTACCACTAATAATCCTTCGTCCATTGTGCACCTCTACTTAGTATTGTGGTCCTCGAACCTCTGTGCCATTGTATCCGGCTGAATTGCCGATAGAATTATATAATCACAGTCAGTTATAATCACAGCTCTGGTTTTTCTGCCGTAAGTTGCGTCTATAAGCTTCCCCTTTTCCCGGCTTTCCTGAATGAAGCGTTTTATGGGTGCAGATTCAGGACTTACAACCGCCAATATTCTGTTAACTAGTGCTATATTACCAAACCCTATGTTAATAGTATTTGACATATTTGACTCCTATTCGATATTTTGTATTTGTTCCCTTATTTTTTCCAAAAGATTCTTAATCTCGATTACGACCTGTATAATATCCAGATTGCCTACCTTTGAGCCTATGGTATTTATTTCCCTGTTTGCTTCCTGTATGATAAAGTCAAGCTTCCTGCCTATTGTGCCCCCCAGGTCCAAGGCATCTGACAATTGTACCATATGAGAGTTAAATCTTACGATTTCTTCGTTAATATCACTTTTATCAGCATAAATTACAATTTCATTGTAAAGCCTGTTTTCATCAAACTCGTGGCTTCCTAAGAGCTCCTTGATTCTATTCTCAAACTTTTCCTTGTATTCCTCTACAATAGTTTTGGAGTTTTCAGATATTACTTCCATTAATTCAAGAATTCTACCTGCGCTTAAGCTGATGTCAGACTTAAGTTCCATACCTTCCTTAGCCCGCATTGCCAGAAGATTTTTTACAGCTTCATTCATTGCACCTTCCAGACACACTCGAAGTTCATCATCATCAGGATCATCTTCCTTTGCAATGAGAACATCCTGAAATTTTATTATTGTATCAAGAGAAGGACTGGAGTTCATTCCTAATTCCTGTTTAATTTTATCAATTGCGTCCTTGTACTGCCTTGCTAAAGCCAAATTCGGAAGGATTACCGTATCTGATTCTGTTATGTAGTCTATGTTGATGTATACATCTATTCTACCCCTTTGCAGGCTGTTTTTCAAGATTTTTCTAATGTTATCCTCAAAAAACCGCAAATGTCTGGGAGTTTTTATGTTTATATCGCAATATCTGTTGTTGATAGTTTTTATTTCTGCAGTAATGCTTCTTTTTCCATCATTGCTTTCACCTTTGCCGTAACCGGTCATACTGAATATATTTGCCATTTTTCTCTCCGATATTATAATTGTTATCTTTTTACATATGCTGACATTTTACTACGGGACATATTCCCGCATCTTATTACACCATTATAACATCAAAAGCTTAATAGTAAACAAAAAAATGGCAGTTTATGTCCCTTGCATTCAAATATTTTAAAAAAATCATGACATTGCAGCATTTATAATATACAATATGGTTATTACTAATATAATTCAGTATTAAAAACGATTAGGAAAATCTTTATAGTTTAAATTTTTGGAGGTAACAAGGATAAAATGTCACTGGACGGTATTTTTCTAAACAGTATAATAAATGAGCTCAATAACAAATTATCAGGTGGTCGGGTGGATAAAATTCATCAGCCGGATAAAAATGAAATAGTATTATCTATAAGAAGCAAGGGTGAAAACTACAAGCTGTTAATTACTGCCATAGGCTCAAGCCCCAGACTCCATCTTACAAATATAACAAGAAATAACCCTGCAGAACCTCCTATGTTTTGCATGCTCTTAAGAAAGCACCTGACAGGTGCCCATATAAGAGGTGTAAGGCAGATAAATTTTGACAGAATTGTAGAAATATCATTTGAATGCAGGGATGAATTAGGAACCGTGGTACATAAATCCCTCATTACGGAAATAATGGGTAAACACAGCAACATTATCTTTATAAACGAAAGCAATAATACGATTATTGATTCTTTAAAAAGGATTGCCGAAAATGTAAGCTCTGTAAGACAAGTTTACCCGGGGCTTAAATATGCAGCTCCCCCCGGCTCTGATAAATTAAACCCCATGACTGTAACCGGTGATTTGTTTATGAAAGAAATTCAGTCGGTAAACAGCGGAATATATATTTTTGATTTTTTATATAAGAATTTTACCGGCTTCAGCCCTTTTATATCAAGAGAAATATGTTATCTGGCAAACTTAAATGAAAGTACCTGTTTAGGTGAGCTAAGCGGTAGAAATAAAGAAGAAATATGGACTGCATTTTGTAAAATCATAGACAGAATAAATCAAAGAGACTTTTCCTATAATATTTATTATGATGAAAACAAGCCGTACGGTTTCTATTGTATGGAAATTGAACATTTAAAGAAATATGACAAAAAAAGCTTCTCTTCACCCGGTGAACTTCTTGATGAATATTATTATGATCTGGACAATAAAAACAAGATAAACCAGAGGGTATCAAATTTTATTAAAAGTATAAATACAAAAATTTCAAGGAACAAAAAAAAGGCTGAAAAACAAAGAAATGAACTGCTAAATGCCGAAGACAGGGATAAATATATGGTTTACGGCCAGCTTATTCTGTCAAACCTCCATAAAACTCCTGAAAACAACAAGCTCGCGGTTGTTAATTACTTTGACCCTGAGCAAAAGGAAATTTTGATTCCCCTGGACCCTAAATTCAGTTTGTCACAAAACAGCCAAAAGTTTTTCAAAAAATACAACAAACTTAAGAAGGCCCAGGATGAGCTGGAAAAATTAATAGATTCGACTATAAGCGAAATATCTTACCTGGAAAATATTTTATTTTCAATTGAAGAATGTGAAACTGAGGATGATTTAGATGAAATTTACAGTGAGCTCACAGCTGAAGGATTTATGAAAAGAAAATCAAAGGTCAGCACAACAAAGGGATTAAAATCCATAACAAGATTCATATCATCTCAATGTCATGAAATACTTGCTGGAAAAAACAATATGCAAAATGATATGATTACATTTAAAATCGGCAAAAAAGAAGATTATTGGTTCCATGCCAAAAATATGCCCGGGTCCCATGTAATTATAATTACAAAGGGTGATGAATTAACAGATGACGAGTATGAGGAAGCAGCACGTATTGCTGCATTTTACAGCAAAGGGAAAACTTCAGGCACCGTTGAAGTTGACTATACAAAAAAATCAAATGTTAAAAAGCCCCCAAACGCAAAACCGGGTTTTGTAATATACGATACAAATTATTCAATGCTTGCGGAGCCTAACATTGAAGGTATAAAAAGGGACAACAAAGACATGACTTGATTGTTCCGGATATGAGACAGCAGGGATAATTCCCCTGTCTTCAGCTTACTCTGTTATAACAACCTGATTTATTTTATCTGTTTCTTCAAGCTGTACGCTTATTCTTTCACTTCTTGATGTGGGCACGTTTTTACCTATGAAATCTGCCCGTATGGGAAGTTCCCGGTGTCCTCTGTCAATTAATACAGCCAGTTCTACATTTTGAGGCCTCCCCCGGTCCACGATGGCATCAAGTGCTGCCCTTACCGTCCTGCCTGTATATAATACATCATCCACCAATACTACAGTTTTATTTTTAATGTTAAAATCAAAGC
>JAGOIH010000068.1 GCA_017995755.1 Sedimentibacter sp.
GCTTCCTGTTTTAGAACATTATATACTTCCTCAACTGTCTTTTTGTCAATTATGTTTCTTAACCCTATATTATTAACATTATCCACAGGTATCATCAGTTTCATTTCCCCGATGGGCATTTTCAGTATGTAATAGTTTCTAATTTCTCCTAGAATTTCTTTTGATTCCATAGTTTCAATAACACCGGCACCGTGCATGGGGTATACTACTTTGTCGCCTAAATTGAACATAATGCACCTCCTATCTATACATTATACCTCATTAAGCAACAAATGTCAAATTGTTTATTATATCGTTATAATGCATGCTTGTCAAGAATAAAAACACTTATTTTTAATATATTGTTTTAAATTTTATTAATGAATTCTTTACAGTTTTTTTATAAATATAAGATTGTCCTAAATGAGGACACTCTTGCATTTTGAGCAGAGTTTTCTATTTTTTATTGCCGGCAGTCTCCTTAGCTAAAATATTTTGCACCTTTTGGCAGCATATTTTGGAATGTTTTTGCAAATGACCCACCGCTATTTTTCATGAAAAAACTCTGAAAAATAGGGTTAGGGCATCTTAAGCGCTTCTTTTACCTGTTTTACAATTTCTTCTGCCGTCAGTTTATATTTTTCAATAAGATCCTTTGGTTTTCCTGATTCACCGAAGGTATCCAATATACCCACTCTTTTCACAAGAACCGGATATTCGTCCGACAGAGCTTCAATGACTGCGCTTCCCAAACCTCCAATGATACTGTGCTCTTCCGCTGTAACTACCGCCTTGGTTTCTTTGGCTGCACTTATTACTATATCTTTGTCCAGGGGCTTTATTGTGTGGATATTTATAACCCTTGCATCTATGCCCTCTTCCTTTAAAATGTCATGAGCTTTCAATGCTTCTTGAACCATAAGCCCTGTTGCAATGATTGCAGCATCCTTGCCTTCCCTTAATAAAACCCCTTTACCCCATTCAAAAACATATGAATCGTCATAAACATCTTCAACTGCCATTCTGCCAAGTCTTATATAAACAGGCCCAACATATTCGGCGGCTCTTAAAACAGCCTGTTCGGCTTCTCTGCCGTCGGCAGGACTGATAACAGTCATGCCTGGTATGCTTCTCATTAAACTTATATCTTCAATTGCCTGATGGGAGCCTCCGTCTTCTCCTACCGTAAGACCTGCGTGGGTAGCTGCAATTTTTACGTTTAAAGCCGGATATGCCACTGTATTTCTAACTATTTCAAAGGCTCTTCCTGCAGCAAACATTGCAAAGGAGCTTGCAAACGGAATTTTCCCTGCCAGAGATAATCCTGCAGCAGTGCCGATTAAATTCTGCTCGGCAATTCCCACATTGAAAAATCTCTCGGGACTTATTTTTTTAAATTCTGAAGTTTTTGTAGACCCGGACAGGTCCGCATCCAATACAACAATATCAGGATTTGCTGCCAGCTTTTTTAACGCATCGCCGTATGCTTCTCTTGTTGCCTTAGCCATTCAATCCGCCCCCTTCCCTTTTGTCTCCTATGTCTCCTATTTCCTCCATTGCCTTGCAGAATTGCTGGTCATTTGGTGCCTTCCCGTGCCAGCCTGCTTCATTCTCCATAAACGAACAGCCCTTCCCCTTGGTTGTTTCTGCAATAATTATTGCGGGCTTTCCTTTGATTGTTTTTCTTTCTTCAAAGGCTTTTTCAAGGGAATTAAAATCATGACCGTCTGCTTTTATCACATGCCATCCGAATGCTTCAAATTTCTTGTCAATGGGAGTAATTGTCATAACATCTTCATTTCTGCCGTCTATCTGCAAACCGTTATGGTCAAGTACGGCAGTTAGATTATCAAGCTTGTAGTGGCTTGCAAGCATAGCTGCTTCCCATATCATTCCTTCGTTTATCTCCCCGTCTCCCAATAGTACAAATACCCTGTTTGTTTTTTTGTCAAGCTTAAATGCCAGTGCCATGCCGTTTGCAATGGATAGTCCCTGCCCCAGAGACCCTGTTGATGCTTCAACTCCGGCTTCAGGAAGTTTTTTCATGTCCGGATGGCCTTGAAGCTTGGAATCAACCTGCCTTAATGTAGGAAGAAGCTCTTTGTCTATAAAGCCCTTTTCCATCAAGACAGCATAAAGTACCGGTGCCCCGTGTCCTTTGGATAATACAAATCTGTCCCTGTTTTCATCTGTGGGAGAATCTATGTTCATTTCCCTGTAGTATAAATATGTCATTATCTCCACCGCAGAAAGGGAGCCTCCCGGATGGCCTGACTGTGCCTTATAAATCATAGTCAGTATGTTTTTTCTCATACTTTTTGCTATGACCTTCAACTCATCGTATTTCATATTTCCTCCTCTTTTACGGGGACATTCCTCTTACTCCAAAGACTTCCCCTATAGAAGAGGTGTGTCCCCATACCTTTTACTTAGGAACTGTATCCCAGTCCTTTAAAAATTGGTCTATCCCTTTATCAGTCAAAGGATGCTTTGCAAGCTGCTCTATTACCTTGTATGGTATGGTGGCAATATGGCACCCTGATTTTGCAGCCTCTATTACATGCATGGGGTGTCTTATGCTTGCAGCTATGATTTCAGTATCAATTTCATAGTTCCAGAAAATATCAACAATTTCCTTTATAATAGTCATTCCGTCATTACCGATATCATCAAGCCTTCCCACAAAAGGACTCACATAGGAAGCACCTGCTTTTGCCGCAAGAAGAGCCTGGCCTGCGGAAAATATCAATGTTACATTTGTTTTGATATTTTCCTTGCTTAAAACCTTTACTGCCTTTAACCCTTCAACTGTCATGGGAATTTTAATAACTATATTTTTGTGTATTTTAGCCAGCTCAACAGCTTCCCTAATCATCCCTTCTGAGTCCAGGCTTATAACCTCCGCACTTATGGGTCCGTCAACTATAGAAGTAATCTCCCTTACCACATCCTTAAATATTCTTCCTTCCTTTGCTATCAATGACGGGTTTGTGGTTACTCCGCAGATAACCCCCATGTCATTTGCCTTTCTTATTTCTTCAACATTAGCCGTATCAATAAATAATTTCATTTTTCCCTCCTCTTGCGGGGACACTGGTGTCCCTTCTATTTTATTATAATTTGTTTTATTCTAAACCTGATGATGTGCATTACTTTACTCGATTTCTCTTACAATGTCTTTGTTTCCGAAAATCACTTTAAGCAAGAATTCAGGCAGCACTATTTGCCTTGTTATTCTCTTTGGCTCCTTAATAAGCCTGTAGAACCATTCCAGCCCTAAATTTATAAATATGTCCGGTGCCCTTTTCACAATGCCTGCCAGGCCGTCCAGTGTTCCGCCGTTTCCAATAATTACATTGGCATTTAATAAGTCCTTGTTATATTCTATCCACTGCTCCTGTTTTTTAGCACCAAATCCAACAAAGAGAATGTGAGGTTTATGTTTGTTAATGTCTTCAATTACTGCTCTTTCTTCCTGGTGGCCATGATTTCCAAGATGAGTGCCCTTGAAATATCCATGTTGGGCTCCAACAATTTTAATTCCGGGATACCTTTTTTGAACATTTTTCATGGCAGCTTCGGCTATTCCGGGTTTTCCCCCCACGGCATAAAGCTTGAGGCCTTTTTCATCGGCCATTTTCAGCAGATTTATTGACAAGTCATAGCCTGCCACCTTTTCCTTTAAGGGAAGTTTTTTAATTTTCCCCGCATAAATCAAACCCACTCCGTCAGGAACATTCACATCCGACCTGTTCATTATATCCAGAAATTCTTCATCCTTTTGACACATCATGATTATTTCCGTATTGGGAGTATAAATTACATACTTTTCATCATTTTCAATCTTTTCTTCCGCAGCTTTTAACACTTCATTCATTGATATATTGTTAATTCTAACACCCATTATGCTTAATTTATCCATTGCTTATTTCCTTTAGTATCTTATAGTTAATATTGGTTAATTCCCTTATTTTATCAACACTCTTTGAAAGCATTGCCTTTTCTTCCTGCTCATTGTTTATTTTATATATAATTTCGTCATAAATAGTATTTTCGTCAATATCGTCAATCCTGCAGGCTATTTTCATATTGACACTGTTTACAAAGTGGTCCACCTTGTGGTCATATGAAACAGCAACAATAGGAACGTTGGCGGCCGCAGCAAAAATCAGCGAATGCAGTCTCACTCCCACCATAACATCCATGGTTTTAATTATGTCAAAAGCATCCCCCGTTGACAGTCTATCCCTGTAATAAAAAGCCTTGCTGCCTAATATTTCTTCGACCTGGTCAATCAGCTGCAAATCCTCCTTATGATAAAAAGGTATGAAGTGACATTCAATTCCGTCATCAATAAGCTTTTCTGCAACCTTGCATATTTTAGTGCTGACATCCGAACCCTTCCAATTCCTCAGAGAAAAGCAAACCTTCCTTGTACTTTGTTTTTCATATTCAATGGAATTGTCTTTTCTTAAATTAATTACAGGATCTGTAGAAAGAAAAATCTTCTTCTCATCCACTCCTATGCTTTCCAAAAATTCTTTTGAATGCTTATCTCTTACAGTTATGTAATCAACCAGCGACAATGTGCTCCTGACTGCTTTTATGCTATTTTCGCATGTAATGGGGCCAATCCCCTGGCTCAGCATAACGACCTTGTTTTTCATAAGCTTTGCTAGCCTTATCAGGAATAAATAATAATAAATGCTTCTTTTGCTGGTTACATCCTGTAAAAGGCTCCCTCCGCCAAAAATAAGAACATCTGCAGATTTTAGAGCATTTAATATAGACAGCACATTGTACCTGTCAATTGTGTTTACATTGTATCTTTTACTTGTTATTGCCTTGTTTCCGGAAAGAACTGTTATATTTTCTCTGTCGGTTATTTCAAATATCTGTTTCAGTGTCATTTCCAATATTGCTTCATCACCTAAATTGCCAAAGCCGTAATAGCCTGCCAACAACATTTTTTTCACTTCAGCCTCTCCTGTATTTTCACAAATGCTCTATTACATATACTGCATACAAGAACCAGTACACAGCCTATAACAATTCCAAAGACAAGGGCGATTACCGTTCTTGCAAAAGAAAGGTAAATGGGCGTCCTTATATGAGAAAAAGTATTTATTACAGAGGATGTGCCGATTGCCCCCGCCAGCATAAAAATTCCCGTATAAAATTCGGACTTTTTGCCAGCAGCAAAAACAGCCCCGAATATTGCAGGAAATGCTATTAAAAACTCCTTGGTTCTAGGTCTTGCCAAAAGCATATATTCCATAAAATTTCTTGTTATCATTTCAATGTTTGAAGGCTGAATTTCTGTTTCATGGCCGGTTCTTGAAATATAAATATATCCGGCAAGAGCAAGTATACCTGCAATTATGCCGTAATAAATTTTAATTCCCTTGTTTAAAAACCTTACAGTGGTATTTACTACCCCCTTAACCGAATCCTCGTCCTTGTTCATAAAGTAGATTATAAACATTATTATGAAAATACCGAAGGGCAGTATCTGGGCAAATTTTACTCCCCTGAAAATATCCATTTCAAGCATATATTTTACATCTGCAAGCATTGAAACAACAAATACCGCACCTGCCAGCGCAATTGCAACGCTGCCTGCAAGTATCAGGGCTGAATAAACAATAATCTGCAAATTTGAATACTTTTCTTCAGATTCGTAAATCCTTTTTATCTGAATCATAAAAAAGTAAATTGCAAGTCCTGAAAATACTACAGCAGAGCCAAAGGCAAATCCTTTCTCTGCAAGCTTCCGCATAACCAAAGGTATCAGTGCTGCAGGCAGAGCAAATAAGTATAAGTAATCAGCAAATTTATGCTTAATATTAAACATTTTTATAAACAGCATCACTGCAGCCAGGGTAATTCCAAAGGCAAGCACAGCCATTCTCTTGGAGCCGATGGTGAAGTATTCCATAGCCTTGGCTTTTCCAAAACTTATATTGTGGGCAGAGAGTCTGTTTTCCAAACTTTTAAATGTTCTTTCATATTCGTCAACATCTGTAAGAAATTTCGTGCTGTCCTTTTCCTCAAAGAAGGGCTTGAAATAAATAACTCTTATATTCCTTTCGGTCACAGCCCTAAACATTGTATTTTCAATTTCTTCTGCACCTTCATAATTGTAGTATCTATTTCTTTCTCTTATAAAATCCCACATGGTAAATGCACGGAGAGCTTGATAGCCGGAATCTTCAACCAGCTCATCCAGACCTTCCTGCTCCAGGTGCTGCCTTTGTGTGCCGCTTTCAATCAATGCAAGAGCAATATTTTCTTCTTTTATGTAATTTAACAGCTTATGTTCATTATTCGGAAAACCCAGGACTTCCTTGCCGTGAACCAGGTAAATTCTCGGCTCCAGCCCATATTTTTCGTTGGCTGCCTTATAAGCATCAGCCAGCTTTTCATTTGATGCAGGGAAGTTAATTGGTCTTAGTATTACATCCAGGCCTGCATCCTTTGCCATGGTTATTTTTTCAGAATCATATCCGATACCTATGTTCATCAGTCTTGAATCAACTGCCTTTTGAACTTCATATACGCCTTTGCCTGCTAAATTTACCGTCTTTTCCAATTCGGTGTAGTATACATCATCAACTATACCCTTTAATACTATGTAATAAACATTGTCAAATATATGTGTTTGGTAAAACTCATCAGCATATCTTTCTTTCAGGCCTGATAGGATATAGCTGTATATTTCTTCATCTTCCGTTGTAACAATAACATCAAAGGGACTTATTTCACTTTCCGAAATGGCTCTTACAATTTCCCGGTTATAATCCTCCTGCCATTTGTATTCTTTAATTAATTCTGAAACCATTTGAGCTCTCAGGCTGTAACCGGCTTCAATCAATAATTTAATGGTTTCTTCCTGTATTGCAACAGATTTTGCTCCAAATTCCCTAAACTTTCTCATCCAGTAGCTTAAGTCATTATTTGAACTGTCGGCAAATTTCTTCATTTCATTATAATCAAGAACTATTTCCGTAGTTTTATACTGCTTTTCAATTTCCACTCTCTGATACAGTGTATACAGACCTACTATCAGTGAAAGGCAAATCAAAATCAAAACTATTTTATCAACTTTCAGTTTCATCTTTTCTCCTATATGTATAGTAAAATTTCACGGGATACCGCAGTCTCCTTCACTAATTTATTTGTTCCTTACATTGCATAAACAGGGAATCGCAGTCGACCTTCATGAATTTATCAGCTCCTACCGCCGCATAAATTCAGAATTCGTTGCGCTTAATATACCAACTATTTCTTTCTCCCTCCGGTCGATGAACTTGGGTAAATCATAATCGTTGGGAATTACTGCTGCTAGTTTTCTTCCCATTTGACAGGAAAAACAGGGTTAGGGCATCTTCCTCAAAACACAAACGACCATTTTAACCAGAAATTCTTTTAAAAACGGGATGCGGGCCGTATATTTAAAAAAGCTTCTCAGGGGCTCCTCCGAATAATATTCTAATTCAAAACTGCTGTTATGTAAAATGGTGTTTGCTCTTTTAATTGACATTTTATTTATATATGAAAAATACTCTGTGCCGTCTTCTTTTTTGCTTATACGAAAATCTATTCTCTCTTTTCCGTCAGGCAGGTCTTTAACCAGGTCCTTATAGGTTTTTATTAGAGTTTTCTCGCTGAAAAACACATGGACCCAGGGTATTCCAATGGCATCGCTCAAGTGTGCACCGTAGGGGTGATTATAGGGAGGAAAATTCAAATATAGTTTCCCGTCCTTTTTTAAAATACGATAGCATTCTCCCAGCACCATTTCCGGCTTGTCAACATGCTCCATTGCATCATTCATTATAATTGTGTCGAATGCTTCATTTTCAAAGGGCATGTTTGCTGCATCACCTTGGACGAATTCAAATTTATCCTGGAGATTAAACTCTTTTGCCAGATTTTCTGCTTCTTCTTTGTATTTTCCCAAAATTTCTATACCGGTTATCTTTTTAACTCCTTTTGAGGCATAAAAAACAGTTTTTCCTCCTGCACCGCAGCCAATATCCAAAACAATCTTATCCTTAAACATTTCATCAACAGTGCTGTGCTTAAGGTAAAACTTAA
>JAGOIH010000069.1 GCA_017995755.1 Sedimentibacter sp.
TTAACGAAGGATTTCAATAAAAAGATTTTTTATATAAACCAAGGCAGAATAGATACATTAAATTAGAGGAGAAATAAATGGCGGCAGATAAAAATAATAATCATTACGGCGCAGATCAGATTCAAGTTCTTGAAGGTCTGGAGCCTGTCAGGAAAAGACCGGGAATGTATATTGGCTCTACAGGGGAAAGGGGGCTCCACCAGCTGGTTTATGAAGTAGTAGACAACAGCATAGATGAAGCATTGGCAGGATACTGCGATACCATTATGTTAACCATAAATGAAGACAACTCAATTGAGGTTGTAGACAATGGAAGAGGGATTCCTATTGAAACAAATAAAAAAACAGGTAAGTCAACATTGGAAACTGTTTTGACTGTTCTTCATGCAGGGGGTAAATTTGACAACGATGCATATAAAGTATCAGGAGGCCTTCACGGTGTCGGTGTTTCATGCGTAAATGCCCTATCAGACTATATGGTGGCGGAAGTAAACTGGAACGGTAAAAAGTACAGGCAAAGATACGAAAGAGGCATTCCAAAGACAGAGGTTGAATTAATAGGAAAAACAAAACAAACAGGAACAAGCATTACATTTATTCCAGATCCAACAATTTTTGATACTTTGGAGTTTAATTACACTACTATAAAGCACAGAATGAGAGAGCTGGCATTTCTAAATAGGGGAATAAAAATAATCCTTGAAGATAAAAGAAGCAAAATTAAAAATGAGTTTCATTATGAAGGGGGAATAAAGGAGTTTGTAAGATATTTAAACAGCAAGAAAGAGCCTCTTCATAACGATGTTATATTTACTGAAGGAGATAAGGATAAGGTAATTGTAGAAATTGCAATCCAGTATACGGATTCCTACAATGAAAATATTTTTTCATTTGTAAACAATATTAATACAATTGAGGGAGGAACTCATTTAGTCGGATTTAAAACTGCCCTTACACGTGTTATAAATGATTATGCAAAAAAGGCAGGTTTAATAAAGGATAACGATGTGGCAATCACAGGTGAAGATATAAGGGAAGGAATTACTGCAATCCTGTCGATAAAAGTTACAAATCCGCAGTTCGAAGGTCAGACCAAGACTAAGCTTGGAAACAGCGAAATAAGGGGAATAGTTGACAGCATCACCGGTGAGGCTTTAAACATATACTGTGAGGAAAATCCTAAAACAGCAAAAGCAATAGTTGAAAAATCATTAAGATCTGCAAGAGCAAGAGAAGCAGCCAGAAAAGCAAGAGATCTGGTAAGAAGAAAAGGTGCTCTTGAAAGTATGGCCTTGCCCGGCAAATTGGCAGACTGTTCGGAAAAGGATCCGGCACTCAGTGAAATCTGTATTGTTGAGGGTAATTCTGCAGGAGGTTCTGCCAAGGAGGGAAGAGACAGGAGAACACAGGCAATACTTCCATTGAGGGGTAAAATTCTAAATGTTGAAAAATCAAGGATAGACAGAATACTTAACTCTGAAGAAATTAAAAATATGATTACTGCCTTTGGCTGCGGAATTGGAGAGGATTTTGATATTTCTAAATTAAGATATCATAAAATTATAATTATGACAGATGCCGATGTTGACGGAGCCCATATAAGGACTTTGCTTCTCACATTTTTCTACAGGTATATGAAGGAGCTAATAACGGGAGGATATGTTTATGCTGCCCAGCCTCCTTTATACAGAGTTAAAAGAGGAAAATTTGAAAAATATGTGTACAGCGACGGGGAGCTTAATGAGGTTTTGGATGAAATCGGAAGAGATAACAAGAACGAAATACAAAGGTACAAAGGTCTCGGAGAAATGGATCCGGAACAGCTTTGGGAAACAACCATGAATCCCCAAACCAGAATCCTTTTAAGAATCAATGAGGATGATGCTATGGAAGCAGATGAAATATTCAACGTTTTAATGGGAGACAAGGTTGGTCCCAGAAGAGAATTTATTGAAGAAAATGCCAGGTATGTACAGAATTTAGACATATAAAAGAGGTAGCAAATGAGCGAAAATGAGAACAAAAGCAAAATTATAGATGTAAAAATCACTGAAGAGATGCAAAAGTCTTATTTGGACTATGCCATGACCGTAATCGTGTCAAGGGCACTGCCCGACGTAAGAGACGGCTTGAAGCCTGTTCACAGAAGAATCCTGTATTCAGCAAGTGAACTGGGTCTTTCCCCTGATAAACCACATAAAAAAAGCGCCCGTATAGTGGGAGACGTTTTAGGTAAGTATCATCCCCACGGAGACACAGCCGTATATGATGCCATGGTAAGGTTAGCCCAGAGTTTCTCAATGCGTTATCCTTTAATAGACGGGCACGGCAACTTCGGTTCAGTAGACGGCGACCAGGCAGCGGCAATGCGTTACACAGAAGCACGTATGTCAAAGATGGCAATGGAGATGATTCGTGATTTCAATAAAGATACTGTTGATTTCAGGGCGAATTTTGATGAAACCCTAAAAGAGCCGGTTGTGCTTCCAAGCCGTTTCCCCAATCTGCTTGTTAACGGGTCTTCAGGCATAGCTGTAGGAATGGCAAGCTCCATACCTCCTCACAATCTGGGGGAGGTAATAAACGGAACTATTGCATATATTGAAAATCCTGATATTGATATTCCCGGTCTCATGAGATACATAAAAGGTCCCGATTTTCCCACAGGAGCCATAATTGAAGGTAAGGACAATATTAAGAATGCTTATATGACAGGCAGGGGACTCGTAAAGGTTAAGGCTAAAGTTGAAATAGAAGAAATGAAAAATAACAAAAGCCGGATACTGGTATCAGAACTGCCCTATCAGGTTAATAAGGCAAATCTAATTGAAAAAATCGCCGAGCTTGTAAAGGATAAAAGAATTGAAGGAATTTCAGACTTAAGAGATGAAAGCGACAGGACAGGCATGAGGATTGTTATTGAAATTAAAAGAGATTTCAATCCCAACATTGTGCTGAACCATCTTTATAAGCATACTCAGATGCAGGACAGTTTCAGCGTAATAATGATTGCCTTGGTAAATAATGAGCCCAAGGTTTTAAACCTGAAAGAAATGATTTATCACTATGTAGACCATCAGAGGGATGTTATAGTCAGAAGGACAAAATATGATTTAAACAAAGCTGAGGCAAGGGCTCATATTGTTGAGGGGCTTTTGATTGCAATTGATAATATTGACGAGGTTATTAAGATTATAAGAGCATCCTATGATGATGCCGAGCTAAAATTGATGGAAGCATTCCAGCTGTCAGAAATTCAGGCAAGAGCCATAGTTGATATGAGACTTAGACGTCTTCAGGGGCTTGAAAGAGAAAAATTAAAGGATGAATATGACGAGCTTATTAAAATGATAAACAGGTTTAAGGAAATTTTAGCAAGTCAGCACTTGATTGACCAGATAATCAAGGATGAATTAAAGGATATAAAAAACACTTTCTATGATGAAAGAAGAACAGAAATTGTAGCCGAAGAAGGAGAAATCAATGTAGAGGATTTAATAGAGGAAGAAAATGTCGCGATTACATTGACGAATTTCGGCTATATAAAAAGGCTTCCGGAGGATACCTACAAGGTTCAAAACAGGGGCGGAAAGGGAATAACCGCACTTACAACCAGAGATGAGGATTTTGTAAAGGATTTGTTTATAACATCAACTCATGATTATCTGATGTTTGTTACAAACAAGGGTAAAATTTATAAAATCAAAGCGTATGAAGTACCTGAAGCAAGGCGTCAGGCTAAAGGAACAGCTGCAATAAACTTAATAGGCATTGAGTCCGGTGAAAAAATAAAATCATTGATTCCCATAAGGGAATTTAATGACGATGAATTTTTGATATTTGTAACCAAGAAAGGAATTATCAAAAAAACCAAGCTCAGCGAATTTGAATCAAACAGAAAAACCGGCCTGGTGGCTATAAAAGTAGCAGACGACGATGAACTTATCAGTGTGAACAAGACAGACGGCAGCAAGGATATATTCATTGTTACAAAACAAGGCAAAGGTATAAGATTCCATGAAAACGACGTACGGGATATGGGCAGAAACACAATGGGAGTTAAGGCAATAACCCTTGTTGATGACGATGAACTTGTTGCAATGAGCATCATCAGGAAAAGCGATGAAAACAAGCATATATTAACAGTTACAGAAAACGGCTATGCAAAAATAACCCTGTCCCAGGAATACAGACCTCAGACCAGGGGCGGAAAAGGAATGAAGGCCCACAACCTGAACAAAAAGACTGGTCTAATTGTAAATTCATTGATAGTCGACAAAGAAGATGACATTATGATATTAAGCACTAACGGAACTATAATCAGAATGCATGCAACGGATATTTCCATAATGGGAAGAGATACTCAGGGTGTTATAGCCATGAGACTTAAAGATGACGATAAGGTTGCATCAATAGCAAAGATTTTTACAGAGGAAGATATTGAAACAAATGAATAGTGGAGGTAAAAACTATGTCATTGGAAATTGAAAACAAAATACAGGATAACATCATAGAAATAAAACCAATAGGAGAAGTAGATATTTATACTTCTCCCAAACTGAAAAATAAAATATTCGCTTTGATTGATGAAAGAAATACAAATATCCTTATTGATGGTGAAGGTCTGGAGTATATTGACAGTACGGGGCTTGGCGTTTTGATGAGCATTTATAAAAAGATGCAGGAAAAAGGGCTGAATTTTACGATAATAAACTTGAAACCGAATATTTACAAACTTTTCGACATTACAGGTTTAAATAAAGTATTCAATATCCGGGAGTGACGAAATGGATAAAGTATTATTAAGAATTCCAAAAAAATCCGAATATATGAGTACAATAAGATTAACATCATCCGCTCTTTCCAATTTGGAAGGATTCAATATTGACGAGATTGAGGACATAAAGGTGGTAATTTCTGAAATCTGCACCTTTTTCATTAATAATCTCAAAAATAACTCGGATGATTTCCAGGTAAATTACGAAATTTTCCCCGATAAACTTGTTGTGACAGTTAAAGACTTAAATGAAGGCCGATTATCCGGTGATTGTTTAAAGGATAATATGAGCATAATGATTATAGAAAGCTTGTCTGATACCTATAATTATGATTTAAATAATAAAGCTATTACTTTTGAAAAGTCTAAAGCAGGAATTGATTGAAATGAATGAGTTTGGTAAAAACTCCAAGAGTATAAAAAACCATGATTTGTTTTTACTTTATCATGAAACCAAAGATATTGAAATAAGAAATCAAATCTTTGAAAAGTATAAATATATGGCTGAAATCATATCCCGAAAATACAGCAACAGAGGCATTGAACATGATGATATATATCAAATTGCATGTATGGGACTTATTTTTGCCATTGAAAGATTTGATATTACAAAAGGATTTGAATTTACCAGCTTTGCTACCCCAACAATATTGGGAGAAATAAAAAAATATTTCAGGGATAAGGGCTGGGCTGTTAAGGTGCCCAGAAAGATTCAGGAAATATCTAGAAAAGTCAATGAATATAACAATGTTTTAGCAAGCTCCCTGCACAGGACACCCACCATAAGAGAAATTGCCGAATATGTAAACTCTACGGAGGAAGAAGTTTTAGAGGCCTTTGAGGCAGGAAAAATGTTTAATTCTCAATCATTGGATGAAAAATTCGACATGAGCAGAGATGAAAATGACATATCCCTACTGGATGTGATGGGAGCTGAAGATAAGCATTTCAGCCGGATTGAGAACAAAGATTTCATAAATAAATCCATGGGTAAATTAAACAGCTTGGAAAAAGATATAATTACAAAAAGGTTTTTTGAAAACAAAACCCAAAGTGATATTGCCAAAGAATTAAATATATCCCAAATGACCGTATCCAGAATAGAAAAGAAGTCTTTGGAAAAATTAAGAATCGAATATTACAAATAAGGGAGGTAATATGTGAAAAGAGATAATATGAATAAGGGAAGATTGTTTGTAATTGGAGTTATTATCCTTGTATTTCTTGTAATTAATTCCTTTACCGGCATTGTTGAATTTGTTACAAATTATTTGTGGTTCAAAGAGATGGGCTATACAGAAACTTTCTTTACAAAAATCAAAGCACAAATATCAATTGGAGTTCCAATTTTTCTTATACTGACTGTTTTCTTGTATATATTTATCAAGAGATTGAAGAAAAAATACGATGAAGAATCAGAAATTGTCAGTGTAAACAAAAAAGCGGGTTTGATTATTAAACTAATTTCTGCAGGAGTCAGTCTTTTTATAAGCTTGAATATAACATCCACAATGTGGTTTCAAATACTCCAATATTTCAACAGTATGGACTTTGGAGAAGCTGACCCTGTATTTAATAACGATGTGAGTTTTTATGCTTTCAAACTTCCCCTGATAAATACAATTGTAGGGTCTATTATTTCCATACTATTTTTGCTGACAATAGTTATAGTTTTGTTTAACGGTTATCTTGCAATGAAGGACAGTTTAAAAAAGCTTAATGAGGAATTTCAGGACATACAGCAATTTCCCCGTCAGCATCTGAATTTAAATAATATTTTAAATAAAAAGTTTGCAGAAAGAATAATAAACCAGCTTTCAATCATTGGCGTTTTCCTGTTCCTGCTTCTGGGTGCCAGATATGTATTAAGAAGCTATGATTTGCTTTATTCCCGGTTAGGCAGGGTATTTGGGGCAGGATATACGGATATTAATATTACCTTGAATTTATACAGGGTCCTGGCTGTTGGATGTGTTGTTGCAGCAGTGACATTTTTTACAGGTGCAAGAAAAAGAAATCTGAAAACAGCATTGGCAGTTCCTGCAGCCCTTATCATAATATCAATTATCGGAACAGGCGTAGCCGGGGGGGTGGAAAAATTCGTGGTTGAGCCTGACCAGCTGTCAAAAGAAACATTATATATGCAATACAGTATAAAAAGCACGCAAAATGCATATGCGTTAAATGATGTTAAAACAATACAATTTCCTGCAAATAATAATTTGACAATTGAGGATTTGGAGAACAATCCTGAAGTAATGGACAATATAAGAATAAACGACCAGGAGCCTTTAATCCAGGTTTATAATCAGCTTCAGGGCATAAGACCCTATTATGTTTTTAATGATGTAGATGTGGACAGATATGTAATTGACGGTGTTTACAAGCAAGTTTTCCTTTCAGCCAGGGAACTTGACCAGGGCAGATTAAACGAACAGGCAAGAACCTGGGTCAATCAATATTTTAAATACACCCACGGCTATGGAATAACAGTATCTACCGTAAATAATGTGACACCTCAGGGTCAGCCGGAAATGCTTGTTAAAAATATTCCTCCCACAACTGAAACAGACTTTAACATCCAAAGACCTGAAATTTACTTTGGTGAAAAAACAAATAATTATATAATTGTAAATACAGATGAAATGGAATTTGACTACCCTTCAGGTGCAGACAATGTTGAAACATTATATGAGGGAGAAGCAGGAATCAATCTTTCTTTTTTCAACAAACTTTTGTTCAGCATAAGGGAAGGCAGCTATAGAATGCTGATTTCAAACAATATTGACAAGGACTCAAGAATACTTATCAACAGGAATATAATTGACAGGGTAAGAAAATTAGCCCCATATCTTTATTTTGACCCCAATGCGTATATTGTAGTAAACCAGGATGACGGCAAATTGTATTGGATTATTGAAGGATTTACTGTAAGCGACAAATATCCTTATTCCCAGCCTACAGATATATTTATAGAGGGATGGGAAGTTAACTATGTCAGAAATTCAGTAAAGGTTGTTATAGATGCATATAATGGCACAACAGATTTTTATATAGCAGATGAAAGCGATCCTATTATTAATGTATATGATAAGATTTTTACTGATTTGTTAAAACCAATAAGTGAAATGCCTGAAGGTTTGAGAAAACATGTGAGATACTCCCAGGGATTTTTCGATGTACAGTCAGATATGTACAGATTGTACCATATTGAAAATCCAACAGT
>JAGOIH010000070.1 GCA_017995755.1 Sedimentibacter sp.
GGAATATCTGACGGAGTAGGCTACGGAGACAATGCAAAAGCAGCTCTTATGAACAGGGGAATTGTTGAAATAGCAAGGCTTGGAATAGCCATGGGGGCTGATATTCATACCTTTTACGGACTTACGGGCATAGGTGACCTGATAGTCACATGTACAAGCAGGCATTCAAGAAACTGGAATGCAGGCTACCTTATCGGTCAAGGCTTAAGCAAGGATGAAGCGATAAAAAAAGTAGGAATGGTTGTTGAAGGAATTCCTACTACATATGCAGCCTATTGGTTATCAAAAAAATTAAACGTGGATATGCCAATAGTGGATGCCATGTATGATATCTTGGAAAACAAGGCTGATGTAAAAGAAACAGTAAATAAATTAATGCTCAGGGATAAAAAAGAAGAAAAGCTCTAACGGGACAGCGGGGATGAGGCAGCAGGGACGGTCCTAAACTGTCCCGCAAAAGAATATATACTATTAGAATATATTCTTTTTTTGTTTTTTTGGAATAAAGTCTTGAACAAGGCATATAAATTAATTGTATACGATAGTGCATATTTGCAGGGGGAGGGATTATTATCACTAATATAGATATATATCAGGATATAGCCAAAAGAACCAAGGGTGAAATATACCTGGGGGTTGTAGGACCGGTGAGAACCGGAAAATCAACATTCATAAGAAAGTTTTCAGAAAGCGTGATGCTGCCCAATATTGCAGACGAATATACTAAGGAAAGGGCTAAGGATGAGATGCCTCAAAGCGGTACAGGCAAGACTGTAATGACTACAGAACCGAAATTTGTGCCCGGAGAAGCGGTTGCTGTTACATTCAATAATAACATTAAAGCAAAATTAAGACTTATTGATTGTGTAGGGTATATGATTCCCGGAGCTATTGGAAATATGGAAGGTGAAATACCGAGACTTGTAAGTACTCCCTGGAACGAAGAGCCCATACCCTTTGCAGAAGCAGCTGAAATTGGGACAAAAAAAGTAATTAATGACCATTCCACAATTGGAGTACTGGTAACAACAGACGGAAGCATAACTGATATAAACAGGGACAATTATATAATGGCAGAAGAAAGAGTTGTAAGGGAGCTGAAAGAAATTAACAAGCCTTTTGTTATTATTTTAAATACTACTCATCCAAACAATGAAAATACAGTTGCTCTATCTGCTCAATTGAAGGAAAAATATGATGCTCCTGTTCTTATTGTTGACTGTATGAATTTAAAAACCGATGATATTGAGGATGTGCTGGAAAATGTCCTTTATGAATTTCCTATCAAGGAAATCAATGTGGACCTTCCAAAATGGTTTGACGGCCTGCCATATGATTATTCCATGAAAAAAGATTTAATCAACATACTTAGGGATGATTTCCAAAACTATTACAAATTAAGCGATTTTAATGCTGAAGACATATTCTCGGAAGAAAATGATTATGTTGATGACTACTATGTTAAAGATATTGAACTGGGAACAGGAAAAATAAATTTAGCTGTGGACCTGGATAATTCCTACTATTACAAGATAATTAGCGAGCTTTCAGGGGAAGAAATTACAGGTGAGCATCAGATACTTAAACTTATCGGAGATTTGTCAAAAACAAGACAGAGCTACAGCAGGGTTGAAGCAGCCATAAATGAAGCTAAAGCCAGCGGCTACGGATATGTAACCCCTACCGTTGCAGATATGATTATCGAATCTCCTGAAGTTTTCAAGGAAGGCGGCAGGTATGGAATAAAAATAAAGGCACAGGCACCCTCATTGCATATATTCAGTGCAGGTGTGAATGCGGAGGTATCACCGGTAATAGGAAGCAAGGCTCAAAGTGAAGACCTAATAAGCTATCTCATCGGCCAAATGAAGGAAAATCCTCAAAGCATATGGCAGGCTGAGATGTTCGGCAAACCACTTTCAAGCCTGGTAGAGGAACAGCTGGATTCCAAGCTTACTGCAATGCCCGACAATGCACGGAAAAAGCTTAAAAAGACTATTGAAAAAATAGTTAACGACGGCCAGGGAAGCATAATATTCCTGATAGTATAAAGATAGCCTGACTGCGACAAACCGGGTGTACCTAATATCATCAATAACAGATTTTCTATTTCGATGTAAACGAAATATGAAAATCTATTTTTTTGCCTAATAATATAAGATGTGTCATATATATTGAATAATTTTAATAATTATTTCAAAATTAATGCAAATTTTATTGAAAATCACCTAATATTACTTGCAAAAAATATGAAGATTATGTTATAATGACCCTATCAATGTGAACAAGCCCTTTAGGCTTAAAATTATTATATGAATCAAAAATCGAAGCAAAGGCCCCGGTCTTTACTATTCATAAGGAAAACTTAATATAAAGAAATTTGGAGATTAATAGTGGCAAGAAAAAATTTTGGGTTAAAAAATTTCTTTCTCTCTTTTGTAATAGTCATTATAGCCATTTATATATTTCAAAATTTCAAATCTCCTGCAGACTTCATGGTAGCGGAAAACGGAATTTTGGAGGATGTCATTAAGGCTGAGGGGATTGTTGTCAAAGATGAAAAAGTATACAATGCAGCCATTGATGGCAGTGTAATATATTATCATGAGGAAGGAAGTAAAATAAAGGAAGGACAGCTTCTCTTAGATATAAATACGGATGCTGATTCGGCTGTAGTAAACAGACAAATTGCCGAAATACAATCTGCAATAGACAAGCTGGAAAACAGCAGTCAGGTTTTATCCCAGGAAAATTTCACTGCTTATCAAAATGATTTGCAAATCAGCATATTGAATAATGAACTACAGGATGTCTACAATATAGCGGTACAAATGACCAGCAATGAGTTTTACAACAGTAAATACGAAGGGTATACTGTAAGCCAGCTTAAAGAAATGAAAAACAGTCTGACAAACAGTGTTTCTACTCATAAGGTTCCATATTATTCTGACAGAGCTGGAATTATATCATATAAAACCGACGGGCTGGAAGATTTTTATATATTTGAAACTGTCATGGACATGACACCAGTCACCACTATAAGACATGAGTATACAATAAGCGATAAGAGCGATACTGTTAAAAAAGATGAAAGCTTTTACAAGATAATAGGCAATTTTGAGTATTATATTGTTGTTACGGTAAATAACGAAAAAGCAAAATTGTTTGAAGAGAATAAATACATAAAGGTCAGAATTCTCTCGGAAGGCGGACAGCACATAGTCTGGGGTTATATTAAAAAAATTAATTACGGCAGCGAAGAGTCAGTATTAATACTTTATTTTGACGACTATTTTCACAAGGTATATGACAAAAGATACGTAAACATAGAGCTTATCACCGCAACATATGAAGGGCTTAAAATTAAGAACCGGGCACTTATTGAAAAAGACGGGATGAAAGGTGTTTTTGTTCAGGATGCAAGCAATATAATAAAATTCTTTCCTGTAGTATTATTAGGAAGCGATGAAGAATACTCCGTGGTATATCCCGGTGAATATATTGGTGTCAATGAAAGAAACATAATAACAATCAGAGAACAAAATTATCCTACAATTAAAATATTTGATAAAGTAATACTCCAGCCTGACAAGGTGTATGAAGGTCAAATAGCGGATTAGGAGGCAAATGAAAGTTGAGCATTAAAGAAAACATTGACAGTATAATGAAAAAAATAGACACTGCCTGCAAAAAAACCGGAAGGAATCCGAAAGATATTACATTGCTTGCTGTTTCAAAAACAGTAGAGTCTGACAGGGCAAAGGAAGCTGTCGAAGCAGGAATTAAGAATCTTGGAGAAAACAAAGTACAGGAGCTTATTAAAAAGTACGAAGAACTTAAGGACATAGATGTTAAATGGCATATGATAGGTCATTTACAGAAAAATAAGGTAAAATACATAATAGATAAAAATATCCTGATTCATTCTGTGGAAAGTTTAAGCCTGGCAGAGGAAATAAACAAAAGAGCCAGGAATAGTAATTTGACTGCAGATGTACTGATAGAGCTTAACATTGGAGAAGAAGAAAGCAAATTCGGCATAAATGAAGATAATGTTTATGATTTTATAAGGAGCATGGAGCAGTTTGAAAATATAAGAGTACTTGGATTGATGACGGTTGCCCCGTTTTGCGAGAACCCTGAGGATGTAAGGTGGGTTTTCAAAACGATGAAGAATATATATTCAAAAATTTCAATCATGAATTTAAGAAACACAGAAATGAAATATTTATCCATGGGTATGACAAATGACTTTGAAATTGCTATCGAGGAAGGCTCAAATATTATTCGTATCGGAACAGCCATATTTGGAGCCAGAAAATATAAGGAGGATGAGTAAATGAGCATGATGGAAAAGGTAAAAGACTTCATAGGCATCACAGACCTGGAAGAAGACTATGAGGAGGAGGAAGTTGTTTCTGAAGGAACAGAAAGAAACAAAAATGAAAGAATGGAAACCTACACAAAAAGAAACAATGTGATCAAGGTTCATTCCAACACCGACATGAAAGTCTTTATATGTGAGCCGGAAAAATATGAGGATTGCACAAAAGCTGTTGACGAAATTAAAAACAGAAAAGTTGTAGTTCTTAATATTGAAGGGATGGAACTTGAAAACCAGAAGCAAGTGTTTGAGTTCATCAAAGGCGCTGTTTATGCTTTGGAAGCAAGCATACAAAAAGTGTCAAACGGAATATTTGTATTAGCTCCCAACAATGTACAAATCGACGGAAGATTAAGCGACAGATATGAAAGAAATTTCTACTACGGCAAATAAGGAGCGTTTATGTTTTATACAATAAAAATTGCTCTTGGATTACTATTTAGAATCATTGATTCTTTAATACTGATCAGAGTGATATTATCCTTTTTCCCAACCCTACAATCTTCAAGAATTTCCTACTTTATCTATCAAATGACCGAGCCTGTACTGGCTCCTTGCAGGGCAATTTTAGATAGACTGGGATTAGGCATGGGAATGATTGACTTTTCTCCCCTGGTGGCTCTTATATTATTGAATATATTGCAGAGATTGATATATACACTATGAGATGCGTGAAGCTGCTAGAAGGTGAAAAATGAAAGATTTAGAAAAATATTTTGATTTCATCAAGGACGATGAAACAAGAAACACAGTTAAAAAGATTCAAGACAAGGCATCATATGTAAATAAAAACCATATTACCGCAATAACAGAATTCATAAACCCATATGTAGAAAAGTTAAGTATTCCGGTAATAAAAAGTTATAATATAGAATTTGAAATTTTCCCCTCATATGAAAATTGTGAGAGGAAAGTTTTCATTTTATACCCGCAATATTCTGAAATAGATGCAAGTGAATATATTTCAGGAATCCGCATTGTAAATAAGTCTAAATTCAAGAAGTTAAGCCATAAGGATTACCTGGGGGCCCTCATGTCCTTAGGCATAGAAAGAAGCAGGATTGGTGATATTTTTGTATATGATGAGTATGGAGATGTAATTGTACAATCTGACATTTCCGATTATATAATTTACAATTTGGACAAAATAGGTCATAATAGAATAGAAGCAGAAAAAATAAACATAAAACAAGTGGGTTTTAAAGAACAGGAGCATGAAATAATCAATATTATTTCTTCCTCAATGAGGGTTGACAATATTGTAAAGCACCTTACCAATTCATCAAGAGAAAAAGCATCAATAACAATAAAATCAGGCAGTGTTAAAATCAACCACCTTCCTGAAGACAAAACAAGCACGGAATTAAAAGAAGGGGACTTATTGTCAATCAAAAGAGCGGGACGGTTCAAAATATATAAAGTATACGGTACCACAAAAAGCGGCAAACAAAAAATCCAAATCAAGCACTATGTTTAACAGGAGATTTATGAATATTATAGCGGCGATTATTATTGTATTTTCGGTTGTTTCAGACCGGTTGACAAAGTTTTGGGCAGCAGATGTTTTAAAAAACGGCGGCTCAATAAAAATTATAGGAAATTTCTTGCGTTTCACCTATGCAGAGAACAGAGGTGCGGCATTCAGCATACTTCAGGACCAAAGAATGTTTTTTTTGATTACTACTGTAATAATGCTTATTGTTTTATGGGTTATATACTTTAGAACAAAGAATCTTTCCAAATTGTCCAAGTTGTCCATTGCAATGATTACCGGCGGAGCAATAGGCAACTTTATTGACAGGTACCGGTTTGGATTTGTTATAGATTTTATCGATGTAAGATTTGGAAACATTTATAATTTTCCTGTTTTTAACATAGCAGACAGTTTTGTGGTATGCGGAACCCTGCTTATGGTTATTTTGATTTTATTCAACAGGTTTGAAACGAGTGGAAGCGATGAAAGAATATAAGTCAAAGGATTTAATTCATGACGAAGCGGATAAAAACACTGAAAATTCCGGTCATATAGAAAATGCAGAAAACTTTGACGATTCAGATGACTTCGATGATTCTGATGATTTTGAAGACTCTTATTGTTATACTGACGATTTTAAAAAGGAAATCATCCTTGTTTCAGAAAGAGAAAACCAAAGAATTGATTTATTTGTTTCGGAAAAACTGGGGAGTTCTAGAAATTCAGTACAGAAGCTTATTTCAGACGGGAATGTGACAGTTAATGAAAATGCTGTAAAGGCAAATTACAAGATAAAAACTAAGGATACAATTAAAATTACAATCCCGCCTCCGGCAGTTTTGGATGTGCAGGCAGAAAACATAGCCTTGGATATTATTTATGAGGACAGGGATTTGGCGGTTATAAACAAAGCTCAGGGAATGGTGGTGCATCCTGCCCCCGGACATTATTCCGGCACTATGGTAAACGGACTTATGTACCATCTTAAAGATTTATCAACCATTAACGGAGTTTTACGGCCCGGGATTGTCCACAGACTGGACAAAAATACTTCAGGCCTGATGCTTGTTGCAAAAAATGACAAAGCTCACTGTTTCCTGGCTCAGTGTTTAAAGGAGCATTCAATTAACAGAATTTATTACGCATTGGTTGATGGAAATGTAAAAGAAGATCAAGGTGAGATAAATGCACCTTTGGGGAGAAGCGACAAAGACAGAAAAAAATACGTTGTAACAAATAAGAACAGCAAGGAAGCAATCACAGATTATTGGGTGGTTGAAAGGTATGAGAAATACACCTTGCTTAAATTAAAGCTGAAAACCGGCAGGACCCATCAAATAAGGGTGCATATGAAACATATCGGTCATCCTGTGGTGGGGGATGATGTTTACGGGAAAACAGATAAATTTGGTTTGGAAGGACAGCTTCTGCATTCGAAGATTTTGGGATTTGTTCACCCTTCAACCAACAAATATATGGAATTTGAAAGTGAATTACCGGATAATTTTTTAAGAGTATTGAATAAAATAAAAGTCTTATAGACTTGGGGCATTCCTTCAAAACATCTTACAAAGAGTCACCCGACTTTGAAGGTGCATCCCCCTGCTTCTGAAGAAATACTTTTTAACACCCAGTATGATATAAGGAAATAAAACGGGAGGTAACTATGAATATCAAAGCATTAATAATGGATGAAAAAGCAATTGAAAGAGCAGTATTCAGGATTGCACATGAAATTATAGAAAGAAATAAGGGTATTGAAAATATAGTGCTCATTGGTATAAAAACAAGGGGATGGCCCTTGTCTCTCAGACTGGCAAATAAAATCGAGGAAATCGAAGGTTCAAAAGTACCTGTTTTTCCTTTGGACATTACCTATTACAGAGATGATCTGGAAGAGGATGATAGAGCTCCACTGGCGGTTGATAGCTTTGATTTTAACATTAAAAATAAAACTGTAGTATTGGTGGATGATGTATTATATACAGGCAGGACGGTAAGGGCAGCACTTGATGCCATCGTGGACCGGGGGAGGCCTCAAAATGTAGAACTGGC
>JAGOIH010000071.1 GCA_017995755.1 Sedimentibacter sp.
CTTTTGGATTTACTATTTCCAAAAAATCTTCAATATCTACTTTTGCATTTTTATATTCTTCTTCAATTTGTTCCTTTAAGGCATTAGAAACGCTCTTATGCCCCATCCCAAAGGATGCTGTCAATATCAAGATGTCAGTCATGTAAATGCTCCTTTCTTCATATCATATAAAACTTTATCATTCAAAAAATGTATATTATCTTATCTTTAATTTACAATGTTTATATTAAACTAAAAATGATATTGCATTAAAAAAAGTAAAAATAATGCTCCTAATTTTTATTATAATTATAATACCCATACCATTACATTTTATAACTGCTTTCAAATTTTTTGAGTTATGTTCCCCTGCCTTGTTTTAATTGAATAATGAATAATAAAAACTAATAACACAAACTAAAATATAATTAAATATGAGCAAAATAAAGGATATTTTTTATGCAGGCATCAACTGCGACGGGCAATTTTTCATTGTTCCTCAATACAATGAAAAAAGATATCAAAACCTTTAAATCAATGGCTTCCGCCTATCCACATATTTAACCATGGATACAGGTAATGAAATAATTTCAGAACCGTAAAATTTAATTTCCGAATTATACGGTATTCTTATGCCCTTAAATCAAGAAAAGAAACGGGAAAAGGAGTGCTACAATCCAAATATTTCAGTTATATCACTTTCTGCAATTTCCCTGTTGCTTTTTTTGCCTGCATTTTTAAGCATACTTTCAAGCTTTTGCTCAACTGATTTTCTAACAAGTTCTTTGCTGTCTATATCCCTAAGCTCGAAAAAAAGCATTGGATTTGAATCTAATCTCGTTCCTATTCCATACAAGGTTGCTGCTACATGCTTACACATACTTGCCCAATCAGGACAGCTGCAATCAAAGTGAATTTCTTTTGGAGATGGAAATAAACCATACTTTTTCTCTTTAAATAAAACTTCTAATTCTTTAGGGAATTTACCTTCAATCAATTGTTCCAACGAATCAATCCTATTGTTGCATAACGAAATAATATGTCCCCATTTTTCACTGCTTAAAGCATCAATTGAAACTTCAACATCGTATGGCTTTGCCCTTTTACCCTGTACCTTAGCCAAAACTTTCCCTTTTGTTATCTTTAAATCCAAAACCATGTTGTTTCGAACATAACTTTTTCCTCTGTCTATTCTATTTGTATAGTCTGCATAACTTTCAAGGTTTAAATTCCAAGACTTCCCCCACCAACTTTTAGCCAATGTTCTTCCTTCAATAATTATTGGTTCAATATCCGGGTTCTTCTTCTTTAACTTTGCCAAAGACTTATTTGCCTTTTCCTTATTTTCTGCTGCTGATACGTATTTTGGAAATCCGCCGTAACCCATTATAAATCACCGCCTAATGCAAATATCTTCATAATTTCACTATTATTGTATTCTGTTATCCACTGTTCACCTGTTGAAGTTAATAAATCTTTTGACAGTTTTTGTTTTTCTTCAATAATGGCATCAATTTTTTCTTCAATTGTCCCTTTTGTTACAAATTTATGCACCATTACATTCTTAGTCTGTCCTATACGAAAAGCTCTGTCCGTTGCTTGGTTTTCAACTGCCGGATTCCACCATCTGTCAAAATGTATCACATGATTTGCTGCTGTCAGGTTAAGACCTACTCCCCCCGCCTTTAAAGATAGCACCATGTAAGGTATATACTTATCGCTGTTAAACTCGCTAACCATTTCATTTCGCTTCTTTACAGGAGTGCCTCCATGAAGAACAAAGCCTTCTTTTGTAAATATGCCCTTTAAAAAGTCAGATAATGGCTCAGTCATCTCTTTAAATTGCGTAAATACTATAACCTTTTCTCTTTTCTCATATATTGTTTCACATATTTCTCTTAATTTATCAAATTTACCACTTTGCTCAGCTTTATACTCTTCTCTTCCCAAATATTGGTCGGGATGATTGCAAATTTGTTTAAACTTCATAATGCTTGATAGAACAAGCCCCTTACGTTCAATTCCTTCTGCTTCATTTAACTTTTGCTCAATCTGAATTATAAGCTGCTTATAAAGGGCAATTTGTTTCTTAGTTAAGTCTGAGTATTCATTCATTTCCATCTTGTCAGGCAAATCAGTAATAATAGTTTTGTCGGTTTTCAACCTCCTAAGCATAAAAGGTTGAATCATCTTGCGAAGTTTTGTATATCCAACAGCGTTTTCTTTAAGCTCTTTTGTAAAGTTGGTAAATTCTTTGGTCGTTCCCAGTAGCCCCTGATTAAGAAAATCAAACAATGACCACAAATCGCTTAATCTATTTTCAATAGGCGTTCCAGTCATTGCTATTCTCATCTGTGCAGGTAATGCCTTAATTGCCTTTGTTTGTTTTGTTCCAGGATTCTTTATGGCTTGTGCTTCATCTAATATTAAATAATCCCACTTTTCTTCTTTTAATTCTTCTAATCTTAAAGCCATGCCATAGGTAGTAATATATAAGAATACACCTTCTCTAATCTGAATTGTTTCCGAGTTTTTTAAATCGCTTTTATGAAGAATCTGATATGACATTTGAGGAGCAAATTTTTCAATTTCTTTTTGCCAGTTTCCAATTAGCGATGCAGGAAGTATAAGCAAAGCCCGCCCGCCATTATTCACTCTCTTGTTTTCCAAAAATGCAATCATTTGAACAGTCTTCCCTAAACCCATATCATCCGCCAAACAAACACCAAGTCCATATCGGCACATTGTATTAAGCCAATAATACCCTTTTTCCTGATACTTTCTTAAATTTGCATTAAGTGATGGCACAATACTAACCTTTTCCATTATTTCCGGATGAAGCATTGTTTCTTTTAGCCCTCTTAACCACTGTCCATTAGATATTGATACGTCAATGTCATCACTTGGAATATCCAATGCCTTATCCATATTTAATTCTAACTTCATTGCTTCACTTAAAGTCAAATTTTCATCAAATGCAAAGTTCTTGACCCTCTCAAATGCCTTCAGTGCAGCCTCTAACTTTTCTTTATTGATTTCAACCCATTTACCCTTATACTGGATTAGACCCTCTGCCATTTTTAAGAATTCTATTAATTCTTTTTCGGTTATATCTTCATCTCCTAATTTTAAAGTAGGTGTAAAGTCTATGATTGAGGACAATCCTACTTTAGATGGCTCCTTCTCTCCAACCTTTACTTCAATACCGATGGAATTGCTTTTTTTACGCCACCAGTTAGGAACTCTGCACATAATTCCTGCTTCTTCATAAATTGCAATTTCTTTTAAAACCGTATATGCTTCTTCTGCTTTCAGTCTTAATGGAGAAAACAATTCACCGCTTTCAAGCAGTCCTGAAATAAATAAACTTTTATCAGCTGCCTTAATAACTGTTGAAATCAATGAAATTAATTTCTTTTCATCCCCTTTAAATTCTGATAATGCATTTTTAAGAGGTGTGTGTATCGCACGCTTACTTTTAACTGTCTTTGTTGTATAAGTAGCCATAAATGCAAAAGGATATTCTTCATTCTTATTTTCTACCAAATGAAAAAACACTCTACCGACTACATTAATATTAGAATTATAATCTGCAAAATATCTTGCAACTGTTCCATCATAACTTTTTATTTCCGATTTAAATACAGCCAATATTGATTCCCACAAATTTAACAGCCAATTATCATCAACATATTCCATCCCTATAACAAACGGAATTTCATCCTTAAATTGATAGATTTCATCCTCAGTCAATTCCGCTTGCACCATATCCCTAACCAATTCAATTTCCGGTTGCTGGCTTAACTTTTTTATTAGAGTTTCAGAAATTTTATGCAAATATTCCATTGATGGAGAAAACCATTTTTCTTTAGTTAAAAAACCAAGGTGAAATAAGGCCTTATATTTATCATTATCAAAAGCTTCCTTCCATGGTATTAGTGCCTCTGTCAGTGTAGACACTTCGTCTAATACAAATCCATTCGCTAAAAAATATGCATCTAATTCTTGTTCTTTTATTTCCATTCGTGCCATCTATAATTCTCCTCTATATGTATAGCGGTATATTAATTACATCCCCTTGACATGGATTACACCCATTCTAAGGTTAACTAAAAGTATTTCACGGTCTATCCCCGTATTCCCATAAATTTGCCGCAAATATTATTATATTCTCTAAAGCTGTAATATTCAATAATAATATCATTTCTTTGGCAATTCTTCTTTATTTGTTAAAGCACCTGAACTTTTAATTGAAATCATAAGCCCAAGCAGCCAATATACAGACACATTCACAAAGCTTTATAAATATTTCTTGCCGTTGCTTGATGCGTACTGGCCTATTGTAAAATCTATATCCCCACCATCATTATTCATTCCAGCCTTTTAACGTATCTAAATCAAATGTCCATTGGGGTGTTATTAATTTCTCTTTACCATTTAATGAATACCATGGACTTATATCATCATCCATAGGGTTTATAAGTAATTGAGTTTGCTGGGCGGGCATGTAGGACTGTGCCAGTAAAAATATTTTCTCGCCGGATGAATTAACTGCCATGTCAACAACTATTACGGCATGACCTGGGCTTCCTCCAATAATAAACACATCGCCAATATTCATATTATCAATACTGACACTTATAAGCTCCCTTTCCAAAGATAGGGTTCCGGAATATGCAAATACCATATCCATATATTTTCTGAAATCTTCATATGAATTTGAAGGCTCCTTGGTCAAATAATATTCAGCATTATTTCCTTGTACATCAATTCTGTAGCCCTTTATCCACATATTATATTCTGCCTTAAATCCTGATACGAAATTAAAACTGATTTTATCATAAAGTCCTTGTGAATAAAGATACTCTGCCCTTAAAAGCATAATAGCATCTGCACATTGATGGAGGTCCCTGTTTCCAATATCTACATCGAATGCACTGTCATAAATTTCTTTTGATGATTTTTCTCTGCCGTCATAGTACAGTACCTTTTCACCATAGGGCTTCAGTTTTTGATTTCTTAAAAATTCCCCAAAGCTTCCTTCTTCATATTCAACTCTGGAGTATCCTTCTATCGGCAGATATCGATCTTTGATAGTCAATCCTTCCTTATTAATAAGAATATTTACAGCATTTTCTTTGTTGTCAAACATATTAAAAGGTAATTTGGCCGGATTTTCTAATCTAACATTTTCACATCCGGTTATAAACAATCCAATCAATAAAATACAAATACAAAATAGTTTTCTTACAAACATAGCAATCATTGTCTCCATATATAAACTCCATAGTTATTGCTGTCGATCTGGATACTGCTGCGTATAATTCGAAAATCACGACGAACTTTGCTATTTCATATTCTTCGTCAAACCATTATATCTTTCTTCATTATTATTCCAATTAACTGGTAAAATAAATATATTACCATATAACACTCCGACAAATATAATTGAAAATGTTAGCAGCATGTCAAGATTTCCACGAATTAACATTGAAATTATACATGTTATCAAATATGCTGATATATTCTTTATTCTATTAATAAGTAAATATTTATCCTTTCCAAGTTCTCTTTGCTTTTTCCACTTTTTAATAAATTTTTCATTTTTCATCATATATTCCCCTTTAATCATTGTTTTTTTTAATTCCTAAAATTCTATTTTATTATGCTACAGACTCTAATGTGTAATACTTGTTACAATGTTTTCTATAGAGTCGTATAATACTACCACTACGACGTTAGATATAAACTATAGGCCGTAATAAAATTACTGTGAAATATTGATATTTTTTTGAATTATACGTAATAGTTAGTTTGTCTTATGTATCGAAGATTAGCTTAGTTATAACTCTTTTTTTAAATAAACCATATCAACAAGCTGTACACCGTTTTCAAACATAGGATGGTCGTAGTTGTCTATAAAACTGCTTTTTATCCTCTTTTACAATTTTAATTTCCACAGAATACCCCTGATTCCTTTTACATTATTCCTTAGCTAATTCAGTTAGTGTATCACCGGTTATACGAAATACAGTCCATTCATCCATTGGCTGTGCATTTAAGGACAAATAAAAATTTATGCTTGGCTTGTTTGTATCCAGACACCACCATTCTAATCGGCCGCATCCTTCTTCAACGGCAATTTGTGCCAATTTTCTAAGAAAAGCTTTCCCATACCCTTTCCCCCTATATTCCGGGCTTACATACAAATCCTCCAAATAAATTCCGGCTCTGCCGAGGAATGTTGAAAAATTGTGAAAATAAAGAGCAAATCCAGCTGGTATTCCATCAACTTCTCCCAATAAAACCCGGGCGCTTTTCTTTTCAAAAATCCACTCATTTAAAATTTCCTTTGTAGCAACAACTTCATGTAGTAAACCTTCGTAATCTGCAAGTTCTTTTATAAATTTCAAGATTAGCGATACGTCTGATTTTTCTGCATATCTGAATATAATTTGTTTTCCCATAATATATCTCCTTAAAATTGTTGTTTTTCTAACTCTTTATACATATCCCCAATACTTTCCTTCAAATGAATATATTCGTTGTATTTATTATTATAATCATTTATATCCCATTCACTAGTACTGGTATTTAAAAGTTTTTCAAGTTCTATAATCTTATTTTCTGTTTCTAAAATATTGTTTTCTAATTTTTCTATGTCTCTTTTTTGTTTTTCTTTTGCTCTTTGTAATTCCTTTTCTATTTGGTATGCTTCTTTATTCTGAGAAGCAGTTTTTTCTTTCTTATAGTCTAAGTTTAATGCCAAGGTTTCAAGCACCCTCAGTTTTTCCTGCTTATAGCCTTCATAGTCAAAGTCATACATTTTAAATTTCTTGTTTTCTATTTCACCTATGCAGGTTGCAATTTTATCCACAAAATACCTGTCATGAGACACAAAAAGCAGTGTACCCTCATAATTTATCAGGCTTTCCTCCAAGACCTCCCTTGATTCAATATCCAAATGGTTTGTAGGCTCGTCAAGTATAAGAGTGTTTGCCTTTTCATATATAAGCATGCCAATCTTTAGTCTTGCTTTTTCTCCCCCTGACAAGGTGTTTATATGCTTATAAACATCATCTCCGGTAAATAATATTTTAGCCAGCTCTCTTCTTGCTTCACCGATGGATATTCCGTAATGATAAGAAAAATAATCAACAATTGAAATATCTTCCTTTTCAAAGCTTATCTCCTGGGGAAGATATCCTATCTTAACTTTAGAACCGATTTTTATTTCCCCTTCATCGGGGTCTATTTCATTTAAAATAATCTTTAGTATTGTTGATTTGCCTGTTCCGTTTTCACCTAATATGCACATGCTATCCTTATAAAACAAGGTGAAGCTCAAATCTTTGAAAAGATCTTTTGAGCCGAAGGATTTCTTAATATCACTTGCCTTTATTACTTCTCTCCCTGCTCTTTCAACACCTTTTAACAGAAAATCAGCAGATTTTTTATCCACTACAGGTTTGTTAATCCTGTCTATTTTCTCAAGCCTTTTTTCCAGTTCCTTGGCTCTTTTGTACATTTTATCACTATCCCGCATTTCTCCCCAAATGCGGTACCTTTGGATCTGTTCTTCCATCTTTTTAATTTTTCTCTGCTGATTTTCGTATTCTTTCATTGCCAAAAGAAATCTTAATTCCTTTTCAGCAACATATTTGGAATAATTGCCGTGATAAATCTCTACACCGTCAGATTCTAATTCTATTATTTTATTAACAACCCTGTCCAAAAAATACCTGTCATGGGATACTATAACCATTGTTCCGCCGTATGAACCAAGATACTCCTCCAGCCATTCCACAGACTTAATATCCAAATGATTTGACGGTTCGTCAAGTAGCA
>JAGOIH010000007.1:0-30249 GCA_017995755.1 Sedimentibacter sp.
TCCCTTTATAAAACCCGTTGATTGAACAAAAGTCACAGTTGAATCTGCAGCCCCGGCTGAATTGAACCAAGCCTACCGGGTTGTATTTTTTGCCTTGGAAAACACTGTAATCATACTTTACAGTCCCTAAATCACAATTGTTTTCGCTTATATATTTTTTCTTCAAAGTATTATTCTTTATATCAATGATTGCTTTTGACCAGGTGTCTTCAGCTTCCCCCAAAATTACGCTATCAGCGAAATTCAGACATTCGTCCGGAACCATGGTTGGATGAAATCCTCCCATTATTATAAGCCTGCCTTGTTTCTTGTATATCTTTGCAAGCTGGTATGCCCTTTGTGCTGAAAATGTGTCCACTGTCATTGCTATGACATCTGCATTTATATTGTCGGGTAATTTTTCTATCATTTCATCGTAAAAAATTATCTTGGCAAATGCAGGCGTCAAAGGCTTTATTATGGAGAATATCAGGGGTTTCATTGCATCAGTGGCTCTTTCACCGAACATGCTTGGTCTTATAAATGCAATTTTCATGGTCTCGCCTCATTTCAAAAGTCAGGTATATCAGAGTTGTCGGTCATAATGCCCTCATCAAATATTTTAAATGATTCGGCATATTTTCTGTAACCGATGTTCAAAGCAAAGTAAACAAAATACAGGATTCCTATCTTGGTAATATTTTTCAAATCTACTCTTTTAAAAATATTTTTTACAGAATAGGAGCCATGCCAGGCACCGGCTATACCTTCTTCCAGTTCCCTTTTAGTCATGTGTTTTGGCTTGTAGACCACATGTTCAACATCATACAAAGCCCAGTCCCTCTCCGTAATTCTGTTCTCTTTTTCAAGCTCTTTATAAAAATCTGTTCCAGGAAATGGTGTTATCACGGAAAATCTCGGCAGGTCAATCTTTGCCTCTGTGCACATATCAACAGTTCTCTTGAATACATCAATCTTGTCTTCATCGCTGCCGAATGCAAAGCAGCCCATTACCATAATTCCATGACTGTGGAGTTTGCCCATAAGTTCCTTATATTCATTTACCTTATTGACACCCTTGTGTATATTCTTTTGTGTTTCCTGATTTACAGATTCAAAGCCAATAAGGAGACCCTTGCAGCCGCTCTTTTCAAATAACTCAAGCAGCTCATTGTCAGTTCCGATTGCAGAGGTTGTCAGTCCGAACCACCATTTCTTTAAGGGTATCATTGCCTGGAACAAGTCCTTCGCAAAGGTAAAATCCGAAATTAAATTAACATCGGGAAATACAACTATCTTTCCCTTTAGTGTTTTTATTTCTTCCAGTATATCCTCTATTGGCCGCTTGTAAAGCTTTGTACCGAATGCTTTGGGGTAGGCGCAAAAGGTGCATGTATGGCTGCACCCCCGTATTGCTTCAACTGTATTCAATGTTATATATTTCTTTTTATCCAGGAAGTCTTTTCTTGGAATCGGTCTGTTTTCAATGGTTGTGTTTTCATCCTGGAAGTATATTTTTTGCAGTCTGTTTTCTTTGATATCATGAATTGCTTTAATGAAACTATCTTCTCCCAGCCCTGCAATCACCGAGTCAGCATGTTCCATTGCTTCATAGGGCATAAGAGACGGGTGAACCCCTCCTAAAATAACCTTAATCCCTCTTTTCCTGTAATAATCGGCAAATTTATAGCACCTGGATGCAGTGCCTGTGATGCATGTAATTCCAATCAAATCAACATCCAGATCAAGGGGAATCGGATTTGCAGTCTCATCATAAATTTTTACATCCGCATCAAATTCTTTTATGGCTATTGATGCAAGAAGTGCTAATGTTATAGGTGCATAGTGGAGATTTTTATGAAACAAACCATTGTATCTATGCATTGCTCCTGCAGGTGCCAACAAAGCTATTTTCATGATGTCCTTCTTTCATTAATAATTATATTTGAGATTAATTATACTGGTCTTACTTAAATTATATCTTAATAAATGAAGATAAAGCCATAATTAAATAACATACAAAAATTAATATTAATAAGAATTTACTTTTCCCTATTCTGCCTAATATAAGTTTGTCATTTGAGTTAACAATTGAATTATAATATGCAGGCAATAAAAGGCAGCCGATTATCAGGGCAACACTTCCACCTGCAAGCTGAATATATGAAATATAGGCTGCGGGTAAAAATATTGAAATGAAAAGAGTAGGAAGAGTTGCAGCCAGCCAGCATAAATTCCTGTTTAAGTTGGTTTGTTCATGAATAATATCAAGCTGTGCAAGTGCTATCGACCAGTATGAAGTAAACATTGCAAGAAGAACAAATATTGAGCAGGCTGTTTGGGAAACAAGCCCTATGGACCTGCTTAACCCTATTGTTGCAACACTTGTTATTTCTTTGGAGGCAATCAGGACAGCTATGGTAAAAATCATTGTTATTAAAGCATTTGCTCCTATCCCGGCGGCTATTGCAAACTTAATTTTGCTTTTATTTTCTATATTATTTACAACCTGTGGAACTGAAAAAAGAGCAGAGAATGAAAACATTAGAATTCCATACAGGGCGAGGGCCGTCACCGGATTTCCAAAGGTAAAATCCAGGTCTCTTATAATATTCCGACTTGATAAAAGAGATAAGTACAAAACAACCAGGAAAATAAAGAACATTGAATACTTTTCACTAATTCCGATAATTTTTATTCCACAAAATACTATTACCGAAGATATAAGGTAAAAAACTATTTTTGCAGTGGTATCAGGCAAGGGCACTACAGTTGCCATCACATCAGATGCAACGATTATATATATGGTTAAATTTAAAAATAAAACGACTGCCAGAATTACAAAGAAAAATAAGGTTAAAATGTTCCCGTATTTACCGCGAAACAAATGCTCCTTGAATAAACCTATCAATTGAGAGGAATTTTTTGAATGAAGAACCAGGTCTGCTGCCAATAAATGCAGTACGGTGCTCACTGCATAAGCAATGATTATAAACAATACTATACTGTAAAATCCTGTCCTGGAAGCTGCATAAGGTATTGCCAGTATTCCTGTTCCCAGTCCGCTTCCGGCTATTAACATGGCACTCTCAGGCACAGATAATTTTCCTCTGCTCATTTTATCTTCATCTCCTGATGGAAATTAAAATATTATTAAAATCAGTATATAACTTTTTCCAAATAAATCAATCAAAAAAGCCCCCCTTATGACAGGGGGACGTGTAACAAGGGGACGGGGGTACTCTTATTGTTTTTCTTGTGCGACTATGCTTATTATGGTATACATGATTCCTGCTACAGGCCAGATAACCCAGGATATCCCCCATTTATTTGTTATGAAGCTGTATGCTAAATAAACAGCGACAATTGCCAGCCAAAATACCTTAGAAATAAGCTGCCATGTTTTATTTGATTTTGTTTCTACAGAATAGTCACCTTGCTGTAAGAGCACATCGCAGGCTTCCTTAATACCGCCCTTGCTGATTAAGTTATAAGTTGCATAGGCAACGATTGTTAAGGTAACTGCTACAGAAATTATCGTTAATTCGTCAATTTCGAATACCAAAGGGGTAAGAATAATGGGCAGTGCGCTAAAAATATACAAAATCACGGAAGTATTTACAGTTGATTTGTAAGAATGCTCATACTGTGCCATTACATTTCGAACCATTTGTTCTGTGCTGTAATCAAGTTCAAAAACACTTTTCTCAAGGTATTCATATTTTTCCAGTTTGCTTGAATACCTGATGAAGTATGAAACTCCTGCAGCTACCAAAACAATCAAAGCTGCCAGTCCTGCCGCTACCAGTCTTTCCTCCTTTATTTGAATAAAACCTGATTCATTCAGCCCTAAAAGCAGGAGTAAAATAGTTGGAGACATTATGCAAAGAAAAACTCCAAGGGCTGTTTTTGGCGAAATATTCTTTGAGTCTTCTATATAGTTTTCTGCTTCCTCATATGCAACATGGTTAATATCCGGCTTGTTTTCCAAAGCTTCTTTAATTCCCAATGTTTCTGCCAGCTCATCCAGGTTTCCGAATTCGGATATTACGATTCCAATGGCTTCATTTTCTGTTTTCCCACTGTTTTTCAACTCGTTATATTTGTCTTCCATCATTGCCAAAAGTTCTTTTTTTGCTCTATTTACATCTTCAGTTTCAGGTAATCCTAAAAACATGTTATCCAGATAATTTTTAATAATATTCATCATTATTCTCCTTCACAATAAATTTTTCTATTACTTCTTTTGTCAATTTCCATTCTTCGCATTTTTCATTATAGTAGCTTTTGCCTGATTCCGTGATCCTGTAATATGTCCTTGGTTTCCCGTAGGTTTCATCTCCCGAAAATGCCTCTATATATCCGTTTGATTCCATCCTCTTAAATGCAGAATAAAGAGTTGTTTCCTTGATGATATACTTTTCATCAGTCAGTTCTCTTATTTTTTTTGATATTTCATAGCCATAAGATGGATTGTTAAGCAAAAGATACAGTATCATAGTATCAATATATCCTCGAATAACATCACTGCTTATCATGTGCTCACCTCTTATTGAAATTTTACTACGTCTGGCGTTACTTTGTCTGTCGTAGTAATAATAGCACATTTACTACGACAGGTCAAGTACTTTTTTAAAAATATTTAAATAATCTTTTTAATAAAAAAAGCCCCCTTGATGACAAGGGGACGGGGGTACTATCGGTCAGTTAATTTCATTATCCAGACCTTCGCGGTTTTTGTTTTCAAACTGCTCGTACTCCTTGTTTTCCATTATCTTTATTATTCTTTCTATCATTTCGTATACATCTTCATAAGAAACATATAAGGGTGCTGGAGCTAGTCTTATAACATTTGGATATCTGAAGTCCGGAATAATTTTATTTGCTTTAAATGCCTCATTGATTCTCAAGGCATCCTCATGAGTCAAGGCAACATGCCCTCCCCTTACAGAGTCTTCCCTTGGATTTCCTATGCCAAAGCCGTATTTTTTAAGCTTATTATCTATTAAATACATCAAATATGCTGTTATTTTTAAAGATTTTTCTCTGATATTCTCAATGCCTGCTTCATTGGTTATTCTCAAGGCTCCTTCTATCGGTGCCATTGACAGGATAGGCTGGGTTCCTATCTGCCATCCCCCTGCGTATGAGGCATGTTCAAACTCCTGATATAAGTTAAACTGGGTTTCCTTTTTGTTGCCCTGCCATCCTGCAAGACCGGGTTCCATTCCAAAGTGTTTTTCGTTTATATATAGACCTGCTATGGCTCCGGGTCCTCCGTTTAAGTATTTATAATCACACCATATTGCAAAATCAGGGTTTATTTTTTTGAAATCATGGGGAACAACGCCGATTGAGTGGCACAGGTCAAACCCTGCATATATTCCTCTTTTGTGTGCTTCCTTTGCTATTCTTTCCATGTCTATCAGCTGGGCAGACCTGTAAAGAACTGCGGGCAGCATTACTATGCATACATCGTCAGTCATGGCTTCAATTATATCGTCTTCATAAATTTTCTCCCCATCCCGGCTTTTTACAACCTTCAAGCATTCATCAGGGTCATATCCCCTGGCTCTTATGTCGCTGTATACAGCATATCTGTCGCTGGGAAAGTTAATATCGTCCATAATAATTTTGTTTCTTTCAGGTGTGGGGTGATAAAAGGTCAGTATGCACTGGTGAATATTAACTGTAGTGCTGTTGCCGCATGTAACTTCCTTGGCTTGTGCGTTTATCAGCGGTGCCATCATGGCGCCCAATTTATCCTGATATAAGAAATATCCCCCCTTGGTCCAGATGCCTATACCCAGCTCCTTCCATACATTTAGAGCTTCAAATAACGTTTCTTCCGCATCTTTGCTCAATAACCCGCATGAATTGCCGTCCATGTATATTTCACCTTCATTGATATAAAAGCGGTCCTTAAATGCTGCCAGTTTATCTTCCTTGTCCAGTCCTCTTGCATAATCTCTTGTTAATTCAAAATTGTACATTGTCCCCTCCTAAATTTCTAATTATTTCTTTAGTTTTCTATGCCCGGAACAGCCACATGAGTTTTAGTTAACTTTTCAGTGCCCGGAACAGCCACATGAGTTTTAATTCACTTTTCAGTGCCCGGTGCAGCCACATTCATTAATGCTATTGATGAAAGCAAAATTATAATTCCAAGCACGCTTATGAAGTTTATTTTTTCCTTGAAGGCTATGATGCCGATAAGCGTTGCAACTACTACCTCTACTGATGCAATTACTGGAACTTTTGATAGTTCCAGTTTATTTCTCAGCCCGCCCATGTAGAGCAAATATGACCCTGCGGTTGGTATGAGGCCGTATCCGAATGCATAGGTCCAAAACTTAAGTCCCGACAGGGATATTATTGATTCCCATGGCCGGGTGAGTATGCCCATGGCCAGCCATCCGAAAAAAAAGCTGTAAAATACAAGAGTAAATGGATGCGTTTCTCCTGAGGCAATTTTCCCTATAATAGTTACCAGGCTGTATAGAAAGCCAGCTGCCACACCAAAAAATATCCCCGCAGCTGATAATTTTAAATTTGACAGATTCCCTCCTGTAACCATCAAAAAGCATCCCGTAATATTAATTATCAATGCAAAAACCTTGATTCTCCCTATTGTTTCCTTAAAGAAGAATCTTGACATAATACTTACAAAAACCGGTGAGGTGTACAGGAGTATTGATGCAGTGGCAACTCCTACAATGCCAATGCTAATATTGTAGCTGTAATTAAAAAGAGCTTGTGACAATATGCCTAACATCAAACATTGAATCAGTCCCTTTTTATCAATTCTAAACAGGCTTAACCCACCCTTGTAAAGCATAACGGGCATTAGTATCCAAAATCCCATAAACAGTCTCAAGAATGCAGTTAATGATGTGTCTGCACCAAGGCCGGTAAGTAATTTAACAAACAGTCCTATTGTACCCCACAGGCATCCGGTTGCAAAAATCATCAGATATCCCCTGTTGCCATCGGAGAGAATTTGCTTTGCATAGCTGCCAATTTTCTTCACTGCTTGTCCTCCGGAATTTCCGCCCCGGAAGTGTCTTGACCAGGCTCCGGATTGACTTTGTCAGCCCCGGGAATTTCAAGATCCGGCTCCGGAACTCCCGAAATATTTTCCAGGATATCAATGAATTCATCGGTCGCCTTGTAGCCCCGGAAATCGACTTTGTTGTATTTCTTGCTGAATTCGTCGTGGTATTTTTCTTTAACATATATAGTCTTATTTTCAATGTCGTAATACAAATCAAAGTTGTATTCTTTTTCGGAAGTAATAAAAAGCACCTTGTCCCTTGTAAAAATATCCGCTTCTATCCAGTAATAGCCGTCTTCCTTGATGGGAAGGTCAGATAAAACTTCTTCGGTTTTTTCTGACCTTATGAGGTTTTCAAGCAAAGCTTTCACATCTTCTGCCTTATCTTTGTCCTCCGACAGGTTTCCGTCAAAACTCATAAGTCTTTTTATGCCTTCATGCTGATTTGAATATTTTATTCCGTCATTTTCATAGATGGCTGCATCAATTTTGGAAACAGTGCTGAGGGTGCCTGACATCATTGTAATTTCCTGTTCCAATGCATCTTCAACCTTTGAAATATATGTGTTTTTGCTGAACAGCTTCACAACAAGCAGTATAAGAACAACAAGGGCAGCAGCTAAAAGGGCAACCCTGCCGTAATTTATTCTTATTCTCCTTCTGCTGTACACTCTTTTTCTCCTGGCCATAAGTCACCATCCTATATTTTTTATTTCAAGGAGAGCTTTTATATTTTCCTTAAGTTCCTCAACGCTTCCTTCGTTATTTATTACTTCATCAACCATAAATACTTTTTCTTCGATTGATATCTGCTTATCTATAATTTTAAGTACTTCTTCCGGGTCTTTGTTTTCTCTGAGGGCCCTTTCTATAAGTCTTTTTCTTTGAGTTTCCTCAGAAACATATATCAGCCATATTTCGTCGTAAATAGGCTCATGAGTATCTTTTGTCTCCAATATAAGCGGTATGTCAAGAAATATTACATTATTGCAACAATTCTCAATGCCTTCTTTTAATTTGTCGTATACATAGGCGTGGACTAGATTATTGAGTTCTTTCAGCTTTTCTTCATTGTTGAAAACGATTCTTCCAAGCTTGCGCCTGTCTATTTTTTCTTCCTTTAATACTCTTTTGCCGAAATGACCTATTATTTTATAATACAGTTCGCTTCCGGCATTGTAACCTTCATGAACAATCTTATCAGAATCAAGAACCGTAAACCCCAGGTCTCTGATAATTTCCACTGCAGTGGATTTTCCAGTTCCTATGCTTCCGGTAATCACTATGACCCTGGGCCTATTTTGCATCATACCAGCTACCGCCTGTATTAATATCAGACTTTAATCTAACCTTAAAATCAACAACCACATTTTCCATTTCTTCTATCAGGATTGTTTTTACTGTTTCAAGCTCATCCTTATATGCTTCCACAATCAACTCGTCATGAACCTGCAGTATAAGCCTGGATTTCATCTTATTTTTTTTAAGTCTTTGATAAACGCCCACCATGGCTGCCTTTATAATATCCGCAGCAGTACCCTGGACGGGAGTGTTTAGGGCTATTCTTTCTCCAAATGACCGGATGTTGAAATTACGTGATGAAAGCTCCGGAATATACCTTCTCCTGCCGAAATAGGTGGTCACATAGCCGTCCTTCTTGCCCCGGTCAACGATATCCTTCATATACTTTTCTATACTTGAATAATATTTCATATAATTATCTATATACTTCTTTGCTTCTTTTCTTGGTATTTTTAAGTCCCTGGCAAGGCCGTAATCGCTGATGCCGTAAACGATACCGAAGTTTACTGCTTTTGCTCTGCCCCTCATTTCGGGAGTTACATCGGGCAGTCTCACATGGAAAACCTGAGAAGCAGTCTTAGCATGAATATCCAAACCCTGGTCAAATGCATCCAGCAGATTCTTTTCATCCGCAAGGTGGGACAGCACTCTCAGCTCAATCTGGGAGTAGTCTGCATCGCAGAGTATGAAATCATCCTCAGCAACAAATGCTTTCCTCAGCTCCCTTCCTTCTTCCGTGCGGGTTGGAATATTCTGTAGGTTCGGCTCTGTGCTTGATATCCTTCCTGTGGATGCAATTGTCTGATTGAATACGGAATGCACCCTGCCTGTATTTTTGTTTACTTCGTTTTTCAGTCCTTCCACATAGGTGGAATTTAATTTTACCATAGACCTGTATTCAATTATTTTGTCCACTATTTCATGCTCTGTGCTGAGTCTTTCAAGAACTTCAATGTCCGTTGATATGCCTGTCTTGGTTTTTTTAATAACAGGCAGGCCTAATTTATCAAACAAGATAACTGAAAGCTGCTTTGGTGAATTAATGTTGAAGGTCTCCCCTGCAAGTTCATATATGTCCTTTTCAAGCTCTCCGATTTTTTCCAGAAAATGCACTCCCAATTTATCGATAACATTTATATCCACTTTAAAGCCCATAAATTCCATGTAAGCCAATACCTCAATCAAGGGAAGTTCAATTTTTTCATACAGGGAGGTCATTTTTAACTCGTCAATATTCTCTGCCATTTGCTTCTTGACTTTATTGACTGTGTTTAAACAATTAAATATATATGCCTTTTTTTGTTCAAGGTCAATTTCCTTGAATGTTTTTCTTTTAACTCCGGTACCCAGGATTTGATTTTCGGAAGGAATTTCAATATTCAAAAATTCATAGGCAATCTTGTCCACTGAATAGGAGCTTTCCGATGGATTTAAGAGGTACTTGCCTATTTCCGAGTCAAAGCGGATATTATTGATTTGAATATTGTTTTTCATGAGATAAATTATTTCATTTTTTAAATTATGCCCCCAAATTGCGGTTTCGCTGCTTTCAAATATTTCTTTAAGGCTTTGGAGGACATTTTTTTCTTCTGCTTTTTCAAAATCTATATAGTAAATATTTTCACCGTCTGAAATGCCTAAGGCAAGAGCCTTGCTGAGAAATGCCCTTTCCCCGTCAAAGAGGAATTTAATTATTGCCTTCTCATTTATTGTTTTTTTTATGTCGGCTGCCTTTTTCTCAGTATCAATATAAATAATATCTATATTTTTAACAGTTTCTGCCCTGTCGGTATCAAACAAGGATATTTGGCTCTCCTCCTCCGGGTGCACTGTTTCTTCAAGACGTTTTTTAAACTGGCGGAATTCCAGCTCATCATATAATTCGGACAGTTTTTTTATATCCGGTTTTTTGACCTTGTATTCCTCAATATTAAACTCAAGAGGTATGTCAGTAATGATACGTGCCAGGGTCTGGCTCATATAAGCCTGCATTTTGTCGGTTTCCAATTTTTCCTTCAGCTTGCCCTTTATTTCGTCAATGTTTGCATAAAGATTATCCAGGCTTTTATATTCCTGCATGAGTTTAAGGGCAGTTTTTTCTCCTACACCTGCCACACCGGGTATATTGTCCGAGGAATCCCCCATGAGGGCTTTTAAATCAACAAACTGCCCGGGGGTCAGCCCGTATTCCTCCTCCATGGAGTTTAAATCCATCTCAACTGTATTTGTAATGCCTTTTTTGGTTAAAACAACCTTTACATTTTCATCTATAAGCTGGAGATAGTCCTTGTCGCTGGTAACCAGGTAAACCTCAGCCCCCTGGCCTTTTGCAGCACAGGCAAATGTGCCGGATACGTCGTCTGCCTCAAAGCCTTCAATCTCAACCCGCTTAATGTTGTGCACATCAAGAACATCCCTTATGAGCTGAAACTGCTGGACCAGTTCGTTAGGTGCCTTCTGGCGGTTTGCTTTATAATCTTTATATTGTTCGTGCCTGAATGTTGGTTTTTCAGGGTCGAAGGCAACACATATATATTCAGGAGAATATGTATCTATAATTTTATAGAGCATGCTCAAAAAACCATATACGGCATTTGTAAATTGTCCTTTTCTTGTTTTTAAAGGCGGTAATGCATAAAATGCTCTGAACAGAAGACTGTTTCCGTCTAATATCATTATTTTTTTCATTAGTTTCACCTTCCTTTTTATTGTCATGCTGAGTGAAACGAAGTATCTCAGGTTTTAAAAGATGATTTCTCGCAATCTCGCAGCACAATTTTGTTTGCTCCTTTCGTCGCACAAAATTGGTGCTCGTTGCGAATGACCTACCGTCATTTCTTTCTCCCTCTGGTCGAAGAAATGGGGTTAGGGCATCTTTATTATATCAACAAAAACTATGGGGGTAAAGGAAAACTTTGATTTCATATATTCATTTTCCCCTACATATAATGGAATATAATTATCGGAGGTATGAATAATGAATAAACTGGAAGCAAAAAACTATAACTTTTCAAATGTGAGATATTTTTCCCCTGTTCAACTGAGTGAGCACTATCAATTGTATTTAAATTATATCAACTGCCTGAATGAAGTGAACAATGATTTGAGAAACGACAGGATTTTTGATAAATGCAATTCCAGTTACAGCAACATACGGTCTGCTCAAAAGGCAAAAACTTTTTGTTTTGATGCCATAAAGCTTCATGAGCTGTATTTTGAAAACTTAACAGGGAGTAATAACAGAATAAACGGCCCCATAGAAAGTGTAATTGTTGAAACTTTCGGATCTTACCATAATTTCCGGGATAAATTCAAATGTATCGGAATGAGCATGAGAGGCTGGGTTTTGCTGTGTTATGACAGGTACAACAACGAATATTACATATACGGCCAAGACTCCCATGATAGCGGTGTTATGCTTTATGCAGAACCCCTGATAGTATTGGATGTTTATGAGCATGCCTACATGATTGATTTTGGAACAAACCGAAATGTATACATAGATGCCTTTTTTCAGAACCTTGATTTTAATGTTATTAACCGTCGTTTAAATAATATTTTAAAACAATCTCAGTAACTAAAGAAACCTTCGTACATATAATATCGTAAGCACAATTATTTAAGGAGGTTAATTATGGGATTTTGTAATAGAAACAGGGTAGCAGGCACAGGTGGCATGGGATCAAACTTACTGTTTTTCTTCTTGTTATTGGTAATTTTGTTTAACGAATGCGACGACATAGGCTGCTAGTGAACACAGACAGAATAGCTGTCCAAACTTGATGTTATTATTAGAAAAAGGCCTGATTTCAGGCCTTTTATAAAAGAGGCATTGTCCATGGACTTAGCCCACAGGTTTCTTGCCATGAAGGTGTGTCTCCCTCCATCTAAAACGGTGACAATTTCAATATTCTTTTCTCGTATTTAATTGTTTCTTCTTCAAGTATATCTGCTTTTTCCTTTAAAACCTTTACAAATTCTTCGTCCTTAATTGAATCCAGATTAATTCTTATATTAAGAACCGCTGAAAGCACTCCGGTTCTTGCCATCATTGCACCAACCAAACCATCGGTAACAGAGCTTTTGTTGCCTCTTGACACAACTGCCTCAGCCAAAGGAAATATTCTAAATGAAGCTTCTGCAACCTTTAAGGGAACAGAAGTGGCTGTTTTTAAACCTTCCTGGATTTTACCGCTTCGGTAAGCTTTTTCTTCTTCAGTTTCCTTTGGAAGCTTATACGCATCAGTAACCTCATTGTATGCAAGACTGTCTTCCTTAATATAATTAAGGAGTTCATCCCTCAACAAAGAAGCCTTGTTTATTATATCGGTCATTTCATCCCTGTATTCCGCATATTTTGCCTTCCTCACAGTTAAATTTGCAACCATTTCTGCCAGTGCAGCGCTCAAAGCACCGCAGAGTGCGGCAATGCTGCCGCCGCCGGGTACCGGTGAATCTGAAGCAACAACTTTTGCAAATTCATTTACAGTCATATTTCTCATATTGATTCCCTCCTTGCCATTTTGCCATATGTTTTATCTATTATTTATTTTTCTATTCTATTGTTAAGCAATTTCGTTATTTTACTATCCTTCCGTTTTTTATTACGGTTTCTACAATATTTACTGCAGCATGGTAGGGAAGAAAATGAATTGAAGGATATTCCAATATTATAATATCGGCTTTTTTACCCTTTTCTATGCTTCCTGTTACATCACTTCTGCCAACTGCTGTAGCAGCATTTACAGTCAATGCGGTTACTATTTCTTCAATTGTCATATTCATATGCAATGCAGCAAGGGCTATAATTAGTGGAATCGAATTTGTAAAGCAGCTCCCGGGGTTAAAATCAGTTGCCAGTGAAACAGCACACCCTGAATCAATCATATATCTTGCCCTGGCATATTCTTCCTTAAGGCAGAATGCCGTAGCAGGAAGAAGGGTTGCAACCGTGTTTGACTTAGAAAGCTGTCTTATTCCTTCATCAGTAGCCTGAAGAAGGTGGTCTGCTGAGGTGCATCCTAATTCAACTGCCAGTTCAGTTCCCCCCAGCTGATACATTTCATCTGCATGGATTTTTAATTTAAGACCTGCATTCTTTGCAGCTTTTAAAAATCTTCTTGACTGGTCAATTGTGAATACATTTTTCTCGCAGAATATATCTGCAAATTCTGCCAGGTTTTCTTCTGCAACCTTAGGCAGGACATCATCAATCATAAAATCAATGAACTCATCTTCTTTTCCCTTGTACTCGGGAAGTACGCTGTGAGGACCTAAAAATGTAGGCACAATATCCACAGGATGGATTTCATTTAATTCTTTCATTGCCTGAAGCTGCCTTGTTTCTGTCTGGCAGTCAAGTCCGTATCCGCTTTTCCCCTCAACGGTGGTGACACCCATGTCAAGTATTTTATCGAGCCTTTTTATTCCAAGATGGATAAATTCATCCAGTGAAGTGTTTCTTGTTGCTCTCACTGAGCTTGTTATTCCTCCGCCCCGCTCCATGATTGACATATAGCTATCGCCTTTTAATCTCCATGAAAATTCGTCGGCCCTGTATCCTCCGAATATCAAATGGGTGTGAGAATCTATAAATCCGGGCATCACAGCTTTATTTGAAGCATCAATAATTTGGTATTCCTTTTCGTTATAATTTTTCAATATTTCTGAATTTCCAACATCAAGGATGGTGTCGTCTTCTATTACCACACACCCATTTTTGATAAGTCCTATATCCGACATATCCTTGCCGTGCTTTGGAGCGTTTCCCTTGCAGGTTACAAGCTCGGATGCATTTTTTATAATCAATTTGTTCATAAACCTACTCCTTTTTATCCCCCTTCAAGTACGGGGACATTCCTTCTACCCTCAAAGACTATCCCGAAAGAGAAGGTGTGTCCCCCTTCAAGTACGGGGACATTCCTTCTACCCTCAAAGACTATCCCGAAAGAGAAGGTGTGTCCCCCTTCCTTATAGCCGGGTTTCCAACACTTGGTCGAATTTAAAGTTTTCCAGGCGGAGATAGTAGTCTGCTGTATCCACCAATGCCTGCATTGGAATCAAACCAATAATTTCGCTTCCAACAACATTAACTCCATACCTTGCCGCTTCCATTTTTATAGTTTCAAATACACGGTATAGGGATGTCTTTGTGTAGTCTGTTAAATTCATTGACACCTGCACAATTCCTCTGTCATGCAATTCAACTCCTATAGCTTTTACATACCTAAATCCTCCGCTTATATATCTTGCCTGCTTTGCAATTCTATTTGCAATTTCAATATCAGAGGTTGATAAGTTCACATTGAAGGCAACCAAGGGCATCCTTGCGCCTATTGCAGTAACCCCTGCTGTTGGATGGATTGTGTCAGGACCGAAGTCCGGCTTCCATAATTCATCCTGCATTTTTTCCTTCATTCCTTCAAACTGTCCTTTTCTCACATTGGCAAGATTTTCTCTATGAGGGGCGGATGCAGACTTTTCATAAAGGAAAAAAGGGAGGCCATATTTTTCTGAAGCTTCCTTTGCCACATCCTTGGCAAGCTTGTCAGCTTCTTCCACAGTAACATTTCTTATAGGTATGAAAGGAACCACATCCACGGCTCCCATGCGGGGATGCTGTCCTTCATGGAAATTCAGGTCAATAAGGTCCACTGCCCTTCCGATAGCTTCGACCATAGCTTTTTTAACCTCTTCAGGCTCGCCCACAATTGTTACAACAGTGCGGTTGTGGTCCTCATCGCTTGAATAGTCCAAAAGCTTGACCCCTTTTCTTCCCCTGAAAACATCCAGGAGCTTGTCTATTTTTTCCAGGTTCCTGCCTTCACTGAAGTTAGGAACGCATTCGATTAGTTTATCCATTTTGTTCTCCGGTAACAGTGTAATTTTTTAAGGTTTTTTCAATTAATTCATCATCTGCTAAAAATGGTATGGTAATGTGGTCTTGGCCTCGGAATTTTTTGTTGTATTCAATTGTTGTTTCAATTGAGTGTTCATTTCTTGCCCAGCTTCTTCTTGACACTCCAACCATGGTATCCCAGGGAATGGAAGCATTTATTATTTTGTCGACTCTTTCGCTTCCATCCAGAACAAGCCCGAAGCCTCCGTTGATTGCCTTGCTGATGCCTACTCCTCCCCCGTTGTGAAGGGCAACCAGGGACATTCCTCTTGCCGCATTCCCTGCATAGCAATGGACAGCCATATCAGCGGTAACATTGCTGCCGTCGTAAATATTTGATGTTTCCCTGAATGGAGAATCTGTGCCGCCTGTGTCATGATGGTCCCTTCCAAGCATTATAGGACCGATTTCTCCTTTTCTTACCATGTCGTTGAATTTAAGGGCTATATCCCGTCTGCCAAGCGCATCCTGGTATAAAATTCTCGCCTGGGTTCCAACAACAAGTTTATTTTTTTCCGCATCCCTTATCCATATATAATTGTCCCTGTCCTGACCTCTCCTGTACGGATCTATTACTGACATTGCCGCCTGGTCTGTCTTATGCAGATCTTCAGGCTTTCCGCTTAGGCAAACCCATCTGAATGGTCCGTATCCGTAATCAAAAAGCATTGGTCCCATAATATCCTCCACATATGAGGGGAATATGAAGCCTTCGCTTGTGTCTTTGCCATTTTTGGAAATTTCCTTTACTCCCGAATCAAAAACAGCCTTCATGAATGCATTTCCGTAGTCAAAGAAATATGTGCCTCTGTCAACAAGTGTTTTTACGGCCTTGAAGTGGTCAGCCAAGGACTTATCCACCATCCGGGCAAATTCTTCTCTGTCAGTAGCCAGTAATCTGGTTCTTTCCTCAAAGGTCAGTCCTTTGGGACAATAACCCCCATCATAGGGCACATGGCAGGAAGTCTGGTCAGACAATAAATCCACATGTATGTTGTTATCTACTGCATATTCCAGCAGGTCTACAATATTGCCGTGGTATGCAATTGAAATTGTTTGTTTTTTGTATAGGTATTCCCTTGCAGTTTCAAAAGCTTCCTCAAGGTTGCCGGTAACTGTGGAAACCCATCCTTGGGTCAGCCTGGTTTCAATCCTTGAATAGTCAACCTCTGCAATTATGCCTACCCCGTTGGCTATTTCAACAGCCTTGGGCTGGGCACCGCTCATTCCTCCAAGGCCTGAGGTTATAAATAAATGGCCTGCCAAATCCTTATCATCAGGTATGCCCAGCTCTTTTCTGCCTGCATTGATAAGGGTGTTGAATGTTCCGTGGACAATTCCCTGAGATCCTATGTACATCCAGCCGCCTGCAGTCATCTGCCCGTAGCTTGAACAGCCCATAGCCGTGGCTTTCGACCAGTCCTGAGGATTGTCAAACATTCCTATCATTAAACCGTTTGATATTATAACTCTGGGGCTGCTTTTATGAGATTTAAAAAGTCCCAGGGGGTGGCCTGACATAACAGCCAATGTCTGTTCATCTGTCAGTTCTTCAAGATATTTCATAATTAACTGATACTGCATCCAGTTCTGGCAAACCTGGCCTGTTTCCCCGTAGGTAACAAGCTCATAGGGGTAAAGAGCAACCTCGTGGTTTAAGTTGTTGTCTATCATTACCTGGAATGCCTTTCCTTCAATGCATTTTCCCTTGTACTCATCAATAGGTCTGCCGTATATTCTTTCTTTGGGCATGAAACGGTAGCCGTAAATCCTGCCATGAGTCATAAGCTCGTCCAGGAATTCGGGAGCAATTTTTTCATGGAGACTTTCCGGTATATACCTTAGAGCATTTTTCAGTGCCAGCTTGATTTCCCTTTCATTTAAGGTTACTTCTCTTTTGGGAGCACGTCTTACATTTTCCTTTAAGACAGGATACTCAGGCAACTCATCACTCAGCTTGATTTTCATTGCATTTGATATGCTTATATTATCGGTCATCTTTTACACCTCCAAAATTATTTTAAAGATTATATATAACTTAAGATTACTTAAAGCTTTTTCGGGTAAACTATGAATGTAAGTTAATAGTGAATACTAATTAACTTCCCTCTCCCCCTTGTTTTTTTATAAATATTGTGTTATGCCTTACATGTGTGAGGCATAATTCTTTTTTATCTGAGGACTGCACGGTATTTATCCGCCATCTTGTCCGGATAATATGAAAGTTTTGCCTTTCTTAAGCCTTCTAAGCCCATGTCTTCTTCTCTGTTCATATAAATCAAATGAGGATACTTTTCCTTGACCCATGCTGCATACTGTTGATTTATCATGGTATATGCCCCTTGTACATCCTTAAATGCCTTTTCGATATGTATTACATATGTATCTGAATTTAGAACTTCACCTATGGTGTAAGCCACAACTTCGTTATTAACTCTTATTAAACCGCCTTCAAGTTCAAGCTCCCTGAAATATTTAAAGAAATACTTTGTTGCACAGTTCTCATCCGTCAGGCCCTCGTCGTCCTTGCACCCTGATTCAAGGCACCATTTTTTGTTCATTTCAAAGCATTCGGCTTTGTTTTTATCTGTTATGGTTTCAAAGGACCAAACAGGATTATTTCTTTTAAAAATACTTATATGATTTCTTTTTCTGTGAAACTTTTTCCCTTCTAGTGTAACCAATTTATCCATCAGATAAATATAGTCAAAGTCATTTCTTGATCTTTCGTAAATAAATTTTCCCGAATACAATCCATTCAGTTCATTCACTTCTTCATAGGATAATCCTGCAAAAACCAGCTTTTGCCCGGCAACCCTCATTATTTCTTCTAATACCGGTTTAACATGACCTTTTCCAACGGGATAGAGAAAAATACCTTTTATATTGCCGATTGTTTGTGTAGCAACCAAAAAATCATTGACTTTTGCAACTTTTGTGTCGTTAATATCCCTCCAGGCGAATAAATTTCCGAAATTCTGATGACATCCTGAAATCACCGAGCCTTTCAATATTGGAATTATCCATTCCTTGTCTTCCAATTCAATTTTTTTAAAGTTTATCATTAATTTGATTTTCTCCTTGCTGTCGTCCAGTTTATTATTATGTTTTATACAGTAGTTTTATTATACAATATGTTTTAGAAAAAAACACTGAAATATATTAAATCAAGAACATGATTATTAATATTTTTTATTTGAGTTTTCAATGACAGGGTGACCGGGCTGTTCTGTACATCATAAACATAGGAACAGAAGTATCTGTTTTCTGTAACAATACTCTGATAAGGAAACAGGGTACAGTGCTTACTTTTTTCTGTGATAATGCTCGTATTTTTCAAAGCCGTACTTGACTAAAAGATTCAAAAGAACAATAAATATTATGAAGAATATGGACTTTGCAGGATTTTCAAAGAATGAGCTCACATTTTGACCTATAAAAGCCAGGGATAAAAGCATTACAAATTTTGATGGCAGGAGGATTACAAGAAACATTTCAGTACTCATATTTGTCAAGGCTGCAGCACCGCTTAATAAAAATGAGGGTGCGAAGGGAAAGCAGTACAATATAAACAGAACGTTCAATTGTTTCTTCTTTACCTTTTCAAGTGTGTGGCGGTACTTGCTCCTGCTTATCTTTTCATTGATTCTTCTTGCCCCCGCCTTTCTCAGAAGCAAGAACAAAAGAAATGACCCTAAGCAGTTTCCAATCCAGGAATACAGGTAGCCAAAGAAAAATCCGAATGCGGCTACATTTATTATTACAAAACCTACCAATGGAAGAATGGGAATAAATGCTTCTACCACAGGAAGAAGTATTCCTGCGACAGGTCCCCATGTTTCAACATAATTTAAAAAAATATCAGAATATTCTGCAAAATCCATTATCAATTTCCTTTATTTAAAGTGTACTTATTATACCCAGCCTTATATTAACATACAAATCCAAACAAAATATTAATTGTGTAAAATATAGGAATCTCTGTTAATGTTATCATTATGCTTGATTATTTTCAATAAAATTATAGCAAAAGCTTAAGTCCGGCTCTACTTGACATATATGATTATTATTATTAAAATTAAATCAAAATTAATTTTAGGGGTGACATATGTATTATGTTGGAATAGACATCGGGTCAACTGCTGCCAAGGGAGTGATAATGTCTGAGGATAAAAGGGAAATATTACATAAGCTGCTGATGCCTACCGGCTGGAACAGCAAGGATACAGCGGATGCTATACTGAAATGGGTGGTTGAAAAGGGCATTAATACTGAGAATATAAGTATAACCGCCACAGGATACGGAAGAGTATCCGTGCCCTTTGCTCATAAAATTATCACTGAAATCACATGCCACGGCAAGGGAGCAATTTTCTTGACCGGAACCGATTGCACGGTAATAGACATAGGAGGCCAGGATACCAAAATAATAACCATTGAAAACGGTGCAGTTGTTGATTTTCTCATGAATGACAAGTGTTCTGCCGGCACGGGCAGATTTTTGGAAATCATGGCAAATACATTAGGAGTAAGCTTGATGGAAATATTTGCCCTTGCCGAAAAAGGCCGGGAAATAAGTATCAGCTCTGTCTGTACCGTATTTGCAGAGTCAGAGGTAATCAGTCTAATCGGCAGCGGCTGCTCTAAAAATGATATTGCCAGCGGTGTGGTTAATTCCATTGCAAACAAAGTCTATACACTTTGTGAAAAACATAATGCCAAAACCAAAGAGTATTTTCTCACAGGAGGCTTTTGCGACAGCAGGTACATGTGTGACAAGCTCAGCCAGAAATTGAAAAGGCCTGTGACAACCACTGAATTGGCCCGGTATGCAGGTGCAATAGGGGCTGCACTTTTAGCCTGAGAAGGGATTTGTAATGATTGTTTTTAATGATTTGCTGGAAGAATTTGAAGAAGCTAGGAGAAATGCCTATATATCTGCCATAACCTTAAAAGGTCAGGGCAAAATTGTTGCGGGGATATTCGGGAAAAACATACCTAGAGAAATTTTATGGGCATTGGAAATAACACCTGTCAATGTATACAGCATTGACGGGTCTAATATTTGTGAGTCCGAGGGATTTATAGATTCAGGCAGGTGTTCTCTTGTCAAGGCAAGCTATGGATATACAGTCACAGAGAGGTGCCCCCTCATATATTCGTCGGACATAATAATAAGCAATAATGCATGTCCTCATAAAACTTCAATGATTTCCAAATTAAGCGGATTTAAAGAAAGCTATATCATTGAAGACTATAAGGAAGTTGAGAAACAAGCAGCAGAATATAAAAAATTTGCTGAGTATTTAGAAAACAAGTTTAACAAGAGGTTAAACAAGCAAGCCCTTCATTCTGTTATACAGAAAACAAACAAAATAAATACAATGACAAAAAAGATTATGGAGATGTATATGTCAGGAGAATATCCTATAAGTGTCTATGATTTACATTCAATAATCTATGGAAGCCAATTTTTTTTAGATTTGGATGAAAGGTATGCTAAGCTGTCACAAATGTCTGACGCATTGGAAAACTTAAGAATTGAAAAAACGCCCATGGAAAAAAACAATATCAAGAAAGTCTTTATAACAGGAGCTCCGTTGGCAGGATTGACACAAGAAATACTAAAGCCCTTATCCATAATGAAGAACATATTTGTTGTTTTATCTCAGTCATTGTGCGAAGGAGAAAACTATCAGCCTATAAATGAAGGTGAAAACCCTTATTTGAATTTAGCGGAAAAATATATCCGGGATGATGATGAAATGAATGAATTTCTAAGGGGCAACGATACAGGTGCCATAATAGATGTTAAACTGTCAGGATGTGATGTGCTGAAAATTACTGAAATGAATACTTCATTGCCATCTTTATCGCTGACTGTTGATTATGATTATGATATAGAAAAAATTAATAAAGCATTGCATTTTTTTATCCATAATTAGTGAAGTATATGTTTTTTTTATAATATGCCCCTTAAATATAAAATATAGTAATTTGATATCCTTTACATTTTTATTTATAATTATTATATGTTACAAAATAATACAAAATTTGGAGGATTAAAATGGCAGATTACCGTAAAATGTGGGAAGACTTAGGAATGGATTTAGAGCTGCATGATCTCTTGTGTGATGCATTACCCGTAGCCTTTGGGGATGTTTATATGTCTATGGAAAACCGTCCTGAATCAATGGACTTTTATGATTTTGTCGTATCGGAAATTCATGGTGTCAGACCTGCAGAATTAGTAGAATTCCAGAAAAAGGGCGGAAAAGTATTTGGAACATTCTGTGTTTATGTACCGGATGAAATTGTATTTGCAGCTAATGGAATTGCAACGGGTTTATGCGGCGGTTCACAATTCTGGGTGCCAGGCGGAGAAAAAGTTTTACCTACAAATACATGCGCCTTAATAAAGGCATCTGTTGGTGCACGTTTGGAAAGAACATGCCCGTTTTTCAGAATTGCAGATATATATGTTGGTGAAACTACATGTGACGGTAAGAAAAAGGCCTGGGAGATCCTGGCGGAGGATGTTCCTGTACATATTATGGACATGCCTCAAATGAAAAGACCTCAGGATACAGCTAAATGGATAGAAGAAATAAAGATATTTAAGGATAAGGTTGAAGAAGTAACAGGAAATGAAGTAACAGCAGAAAAATTGTCCGAAGCAATTAAATTGATTAATAATAAGAGAAAAGCATTGGCTCGTCTTTATGAACTGAGAAAGGAAAAAAATATTCCTATAAGCGGCAAGGATGTGCTGCTTATATCACAAATAGCTTTCTATGACGACCCCACTCGTTTTACTCAAATGACAAATAAGCTTTGTGATGAATTGGATGAAAGAGTAAAAAATAACATAAGTGTATTCCCTGAAGGAACAAAACGTATTATGATAACAGGAACACCTATGGCAATACCTAACTGGAAGATGCATCATATAGTTGAGACAAGCGGCGGTGCTGTAGTAGTTGAAGAAGCATGCACCGGAACAAGATATTTTGAAAACTTGGTTGATGAAAGCAAGGATACAATGGATGAACAAATAGCAGCTTTGGCAGACAGATACCTGAAAAATAACTGTGCCTGCTTTACACCGAATACCGGAAGAATCGATGATATTTTAAGACTGGCTAAGGAATACAAAGTAGACGGCATAATTGACGTTAATCTTAAGTTCTGTAACTTGTATGACACTGAAGGTTATTTTGTTGAAAAGGCTTTGAAAGAAGCAGGTATTCCGGTATTGGGAATTGAAACCGACTATACTGACCAGGATGCTGAGCAGCTCAGAACAAGAGTTGGTGCATTTATAGAAATGTTGTCAAATAAATAAAATGGAGTACTATATCCTTTTTAATGACGTTGACAGTGGTTTAAAGCTTTACAACCTTCTTAAATCAGCTAAAATAAAGGTAACTATTTCACCCACTCCAAGAGAGGCAAGCAAATGCTGCGGGATTTCCCTGCTCATAAAAAACAAGGACGACCTGCCTTCAATCAGGGAGTGCATTGAAAACAACAATATTGAAATTAAAGATATTTTTCAAATGGAGTCTAAAAGAGACCCGAAAAGAGATAAATTTTGTTAAACAATAAAGTGACAGAGTGCTCTATGCTTATCTGTCACTTATTTAATGCATAAATCAAATTCAATCTATATATTTATTGTACTTGATTATTTTCTAATATAAATATACTATAAATCTATATATTGTAATGGTGTCATATAGATTATAGGCGGAGGAATTCATCTTTTAAGAATTTCTCTTGAGGTTGTTATTATGTTATTCACATCCAGAACACGGCAATGACACAGCAAAACATGGTTACATAAAAATCTAAAAAATAATGAAAGGATAGATTAAATGAAATATTTTATAGGGGTTCCAATACCCAAAAGCTATAAAAATAAAATAGAAATGCTGAGGGCTGAGTTCAGGTTCTTAACAACGGAGCCCCATATTACTCTTGTTCCTCCTCCGGCTCTTCCTGATGAGGATGATTTTGTTGAAAAGGTAGTGAATGTGTGCAAAACAATTGAGCCTTTTGACATAAGACTGGAAGGGCTTGATCAGTTCGCCACCAGAGTTTTATATGTAAGCGTCGATTCTCCGGGTTTAATTGATTTATATAAAAAAATATATGAAAATCTGGGCTTGCAGCAGGAAAGAAGGGGCTTTACTCCCCACTTAACAGTTGTAAAACAAAGACAGGGGCGGCCTGTGGATATAGATTCAATAAGAAAAAGGGCAGAAATAAAACTTATTCCTTACCCTGAATATACTCTAAACTCAATTACAGTCTATCATCAGCCCAAGGAACATTCCATCTATGTTCCCTACATGGAAATACCCCTTGGAAAATAAATTTTGTGACATAACCTCATCAAGTCATAATGGATTTTTCTTAAATGTCAGCTGGGGGAGGACTATCAATGTTTCTTTTTCTCTGTCTTCCTGCTTCCAGAATAATATATTGTTTACTTTGGCAGACAATGGTTTGTAACCTTTTTCAACATATGTTTTTAATTCATTTTTAAACTTTGCTGAAAAAAGCAAAATTTGGGTGCCATTTTTGTCCAAACATCCATTTTCGTCAAATCGCAGCATATCACCGCTGTTCAGACTTCTAACAAGTCTTGTTGTCTTGTAAAAGTTTGATAGATACACATCGCTGTATTTTAGTTGAAAGGCTATAATTTCTAAATCCGGGTATTCTTCATTATCAAATTCATATTTAATGTTTCTTAAGCCCATACCCATGAATCCTTTTTTTCTTTGGATGAATTCTCCCTCGTAATGAATGGACAAAGTTTTTTTAGCCCTTGTCATTCCTACATAAAGCTGTCTTTTTATTTCTTCATTATTTAAATTTAAGTCTTTTAATACCATTATAACATGGTCAAATTCCTTCCCTTTGGATTTATGAATTGTTGAGACTGTTACTTTGTCTGTATCATTATAAAAATCTTCTTCCTGAGATTCTTCAATAAACATTGAAAAATCGGACTTATATTTGTATTTACTTGCAATTTCTTCGAAATCTGAGATTATTTGCTTCAGAAGCGGCAAATTCTCGCTTTTTACAAACCTATTGAATGTTTTTTTCTTCGCGTATTCCCATTCTTCATCATTTATTAATGGAGCTTCATTTGATGTTTTTAATGCTTCCATGAAGTATCTGACTTCAAGGAGGTTTTTAAGGTCATAATTGTCTCCTCTTTGTACCATTCCGGCTTTTATTCCATTTTTATCAAGCAGTGCATATATTTGAAGAGCTTCTTCGTTGGTTTTTGTTAGAATACAGGTAGATCCAAGTATTCCATCCTTAAGCAGTTTATTTATAACGGGCACAATGAGATTGCTGCTTTTGTACTTTGTTATGGCTACATTGCCCTCTTCCTTTGTTACTGCTGTAATTGGCATACTTTTCAGTCGTTCTTTAATGTTTTGGACAAAATAATTGCTGAAATCAACAATACTTTTTGAACTTCTATAATTTCCCACTAATTCGTACATTTTAGAATCAGGAAAATTTAAAATATAGCTCATGTATTTTGAGTCTGAGCCTCTGAATGAAAAGATATTCTGGTCATCATCACCTACAGCTATTACCCTCATATCTTCATTTCTTTCCATAAGAGTTTTCACAAGTCTATATTCATTTGCATCCATATCCTGGGCTTCATCTATAACCAAAACAGTCTTTGTAATTCTTGACTGCTCTACTTCATTGTTTAAAATGGCATCTATCGCATTGTTTATTATATCATTTGATTTTTCTATATTCCCAACTAAACCCAGCAAGTCAAAGCAATAGGAATGAAATGTTTTTATTTCAATGTAATTTGCCTTTGTCCCTATTAGGTCCCCAAGTCTTTTCTTAAACTCTGTTGCTGCAGCCCTTGAAAATGTAATCATTAACAGCTGCTCATTTTTTACATCTTCAAGTTGCAAAACAGATGCCAGTTTGTGTACAAGAATTCTCGTCTTTCCGCTTCCCGGCCCTGCTGCCACTAATATATATTTTGATACCTTATCATTTATAATTCCTAATTGAGCCGGTGAAAGCTGCCCGAAAAGCTGTCTGAATCTTTCAGGCGTCATATTTCTTTGGATTTCATCACCTTTAGGTCCTTTAAAATATTTTCGCAAAAATGAGCTGTATTCCAATCGGAAATAATCATCTGCAAATTTAAGCGCGGAATTGTAGTCTTCCATCATCTTTTTTGCATATTCTCCCACTATGTGTATCATTTCAATCTTATGTTTGTAAAAGTCTTTTAGCGTTTTATAATCTTCAGCCTTGTATCTGATTCTATTGTCATCTATGAGTCTTTCTATGCTGATGGCGTTGTATATTACAAAAAATCCCCCTTCAATCTTAAGTATTCCTATCTTTGAAAGGTAAAAAAGCGAATCTTCTATTTGCCAGGGTGCAGCTTTTTTATTGAATAGCTGCATGTTGAAATTATACTCACCCATTAATTCGAGGACAGAAAATTCCAATGTATTTTCATTGTTTACATTAATCTCTTGAATGTGTTTCAATATAAATTCTGCAATAGCCCATCTTGCCTCTAATATCTCCAATGCCTTATCTCTGTCCCTTAAAAGATTTATTTTAATATGATTATTATTCCCTTTGGCATTTCTTTTAACAAGACCTTTTATCGACCAAAAATTAAAAATAGTTTTAATTTTATCGGGGTTGGAATTTTTTACACCTGCATCCAGAGCAAGTTCATTTAATTGCTTGATATTTTTAGTTGTAGTTATCTCTGATATCTGCGATAGGAGAAAGCGCTCCAATTCAATATATTCGTAAAGCTTATCAAAGGATTTTTTACCATAGCTGCTTTCATCCATAAATATAGTCAAATCCTTTGCATCGGATAATATCCCAGCTTGTCTCAAAAGCTGAATTACATGTATAACCTGTGCCTTTTCAATTCCCAAATGATCGGAAATATAATCAACCCTGGATTCTGCATCTTCGCTGCCTGCTCTGCTCCGGCTTCTTTTGGATATAAGTTTGTTCATTATTCTCGCGGCTTGTTGTTTTTCTGTCTCACTAAATATATCAGAGCCGGCAATTTTTTCAGAAACTTCCTTCATATTTCTTGCCATAATACTGTCTGCATATACCCTTGGCATATTTTGTCCTCGTTTAATGTAACCTGCGTTTTCCAATGCTGCAACTGCTGTATAAACTCTTGTTTCCAAGTCATACATTCCTTCATCCCACCCAGCTTTCTTTGCAATTTCAAGTGCTGAATTTGACATGTTAGATCTAAACTTAGTTGTATTCTTTATGGCAATCCAAATTTGCTGAATTTCTTGTATGCTTATTTTTGTTTGATTTAAAAGAATGAAATGTTTGTCTAAATCTCCATCGTTGAAAAGAACATAGCAGCGAGCATTTATGCTTTGGTCTCTGCCCGCCCTTCCTGCTTCCTGTACATAATCTTCCAGTGAGCCGGGAATATCGTAGTGTACTACCATCCCCACATCTTTTTTATCTACACCCATGCCAAAGGCTGAAGTTGCAACCATTATATCCACTTCGCCCTTAATGAATTCCTCTTGATTTTTACTCTTTTCTTTTTTATCCATCTTCCCATGGTAAGGTCTTGCCTCATAACCGTCGTCAGTAAGTCTTTTGGCAAGCTCCATGGCATTTTTTATTCTGGAAACATATATAATGGTAGGACAATTGTTGTATTCGATAAGGTTTCTTAATGTTTCGTATTTTTCAGAACTTTCATTCTTGATTATTTTATAAGTAAGGTTTTTTCTTCCTGAATCTGCTGTATAGAGCTTTAATTCCAAATTGAGATTCTCTTTGAAATACTTGCAAATGTCGTCTATTACATTTTGTTTTGCTGTAGCTGTAAAGCATGATACCGGTATTATGTAATCAAGATTTTTCTTTTCGCAGATCTTTTTAATAAATTCTGCAATATACATATAATCAACCCTGAAATCCTGCCCCCAGGCTGAAAAGCAATGCGCTTCATCAATTATAAATCTTGCAATTTTCCGATCCTGCAACAGCTTTTCTATGGACTTTGATCTGAGTGATTCCGGTGAAATATAGAGAATATGAGCATCGCCGGTCTCAACTCTCTTTATAGCCTCAGCTCTTTCTATGGGATCCAAAAGTCCGTTAATAGTTACGGCATCTGTTATATTGAAATTTTCCAAATTATCGACCTGATCTTTCATTAAAGATTGAAGAGGTGATATTATAACGCTAAGAGATTTTGTATTTCTTCCTGCCATAAGTGCAGGCACCTGGAATGTGATTGATTTGCCTCCGCCTGTGGGGAAAACTGCCAAAAGAGAATCTCCGTTTATTGCGCTTTTAACTGCTTGCTCCTGCAAAGGAACTCCGTCAAAACTTCTATATGCATCATAACCGAAAAACCTATTCAGCCCCTTTACTGCATCCATTGTTTCATTGCAGTACTCGCAGCCTGGAATGCACTTTGTTCCCCGCAGCTGATTCATTACATTGTCCACCTGGGGATATGTCATAAGTACCCAAGGAGGAGTAATGGAATACTCGTCGTCTGCACATATGAGAGACAGGCAATAGGCAAGCTCTATTGGATGAGTATAAATAATATTTTTAATATCTGAATTCTCGCATAACTTGCCGTAGAAAAACTTTCTTATACCTGCTTCTGCTTCTAAATTTGTTCCTTCATTTTTGTAATCAATATATTTAAAGAAATCTTTAAACTCCTTTTTATCATTCAACAATATATAAAGTATCCTTTTCATTTCATCAGGCAGTAAATTAAAGGCTCCTGTTTCATCATAGAAAAGGTTCATGGCTTTCTTACAATCGCTAACAGGATTGTTAATCTCTTCAGTCAGCAGCTTATCGTCCTTTACCAATGAATGATAGGGTCTTTGAGGAAATAAAAGAGCAGATAAATGCAAGGTGTCTATAACACCAGCACATTTAATCTGCCCTAAATATTTATTTAAGTATTTTAAATCATGTGCAATTATATTATGTCCACATAAAAAGTCTGTTTCTAAAAGGAATCCCCTGATGACATCAGGTGAAGCACCATGAATATATTCTCCGTTTGGTCTTATAGCACCAAAGTCGCTAATCTTACCACTTTCCGGCACTACTTCTGCATCAATAAATGATATCTGCTTCATAATACCCGCCATCTTAAGTTGAATAATATGTATTTAGCTCATTATATAGCATATTGAAAATAATTTCAATATTGATATGACAAGGAGATGGGGATTACTTTAGGCGTTCTTCTATCAGTTTTGCCAATTGGGCGGCATGGAAGTTTATTTCTTCCTGGTCTTCCCCTTCAATCATAACTCTCACAAGAGGCTCTGTGCCTGAGGACCTGATCAGAACCCTGCCATTTTTATCAAAATGCTTTTCTATTTCTGTGATTTTATTTTTTATGGTTTCATCCTCTAAGTAATTATTCTTTTTCTCATCTGAAACACGGGCATTTACCAGTACTTGGGGCATATTCTTCATAATTGAGGAAAGCTTTGAAAGTTTTGAATTTTTTTGTTTCATAATGCTTAAAAGCTGAATGGCTGTTAAAAGTCCATCCCCGGTGGTGTTGTAATCAAGAAAAATAATGTGCCCTGACTGTTCTCCTCCTAGGGAGTAACCGTTTTTCAGCATTTCCTCCAAAACGTATCTGTCGCCTACATTGGTTTTTACAATATCAATATTATTTTTCTTAAGGCATATGTCAAGCCCCAAATTGGTCATGACGGTTCCCACTATGGTATTGTTTTTCAGTTTCCCCTTTTCCTTCATGCATGTGCCGCATATGGCAAGAACATGGTCGCCGTCGACTATATTACCGTTTTCATCCGAAGCAATCAGTCTGTCGGCATCACCGTCAAAAGAAAGGCCTGCGTCTGCTCCTGTTTCCAAAACAAGTCTTTGGATTTCCTCCGGTTTTGTTGAGCCGCAGTTTACATTAATGTTAATTCCGTTCGGGTCATTATGGATTACGTATACTTGTGCTCCAAGCTCATGAAGAAGCTGGGGGGCGGACTTGTAAGCAGCCCCGTTACCGCAGTCAACAGCAATCTTAAGACCTTCCAGATCTATATCAATGGTTCCTTTTAGGAAATCCATGTATTTTCTTATAGGGTTTTCTACCCTTATTTTTCTTCCCAGGTCGCCTGAAACAGGGTAATAATCTATATCTATGTTGTTCAGTATGTATTCTTCGATTGAGTCTTCCATTTCATCTGTCAGTTTTAGTCCGTCCTTGTTGAAAAACTTTATACCGTTGTATTCTACGGGATTGTGGGATGCGGTTATCATCACTCCCCCATCGGCATCAAGTATTTTAATCATGCAGGCTACTGCTGGCGTTGAAATTATTCCCAAGTATAAAACATCTATTCCTGCTGAATTTAATCCTGAAGAAAGTGCCCCTTCAAGCATATCTCCGGAAATCCTCGTATCTATGCCCACAACCATCTTTGGTCTTTTTATTCCTTTAGTTAAAAAGTATCCGCCTGTCCTGCCTAATTTAAATGCTAATTCAGGGTTTAAATCCTTATTTGCAATTCCCCGCACTCCATCTGTGCCAAATAATCTTCCCATTTTTCCTCCAAATTAAAAAATTTAAGGGGGTATCCTTACATTGATACATTGTATCATATTTTACGTTCTAAAAAAAGATACCAAATTTATTAATTTTGAATTCTGTTTTATTAAATTGTAAGTTGTGTGGGACAGTGGGGACGGTCCTTGCTTTCCCATTTATGCAAAAAAAGATACCAATTAATTATTTTTTTATGATATAATTAGTATGACGGGGGAACAAAGTGGGACAGAAAGGACCGTCCCCACTTTCTCAACATATACTCGAGCAGTTGAAAGGATACGATTATGATTGTTCTATCATGCAACAATGTTTCAAAGGCCTATGTGGTGGAAAATATAATTGAAGATATTTCATTTACTATAAACGATAATGAAAAGG
>JAGOIH010000007.1:30349-36858 GCA_017995755.1 Sedimentibacter sp.
AACATATACTCGAGCAGTTGAAAGGATACGATTATGATTGTTCTATCATGCAACAATGTTTCAAAGGCCTATGTGGTGGAAAATATAATTGAAGATATTTCATTTACTATAAACGATAATGAAAAGGTTGGGTTAATAGGTCTTAACGGAGCAGGCAAAACAACCTTGTTTAATATACTCACTGGAAATCTGGAGCCTGACTCAGGTGAAATATTCCTGGCAAAAGGCAAAAAATTAGGCTATTTGAGGCAAAATACAATTATTGAAAGCCCTATGAGCATTATGGATGAAATGCTCCTTATTTTTGAAGAGGTTATCAAAATAGAGGAAAAACTCCATGACCTGTCCCATCAAATCGGCAGCTTTACAGAAGATGAAAATCCTGCAGAGCTTGACACCCTCATGAACACATATTCAAAGCTCAGCGAGCTCTTTGTTGAAGCTGACGGTTACAGTTTCAGAAGCATTATTAAGGGTGTTTTAAAAGGTCTTGGTTTTTCTGAAGATGAATTTGACAAACCGATAAATGTTTTAAGCGGCGGGGAAAAAAGCAGGGTTATGCTGGCAAAACTTCTTTTGCAGAGGGCGGATATTCTTTTATTGGATGAGCCTACCAATCACCTGGATATTGAAGCTATTTCCTGGCTTGAAAAATATATTAAGAATTTTAAGGGTGAAGTAATAATTATTTCTCACGACAGATATTTCCTTGATAACACAGTTAACAGAATTTTTCTTATGGAAAACAAGTCCTTAAAAACATATAAGGGTAATTATTCGGAATATATGAAAAGAAGGAAAATTGAAATTGAACAGGCGATGAAGGAATTTGACGAATATGAAAGAGAAATTGAAAGACAGGAAGAAATGATCCGCCGCCTCCATTCATACGGCAGCAAGCGAAATATCAGGCAGGCCTTCAGCAGGCAAAAGGCTTTGGATAAGATAAAAAAACTTGATAGGCCTGCTGTTGAGAACAGAAAGGTCAAGTTAAGGTTTACACCGAAAATCACCAGCGGCAGAGATGTATTAAGTGTTGCTGATGCAGCTGTGTCCTTTGGCGACAGGCAGATACTAAAAAATGTAAACATAACCGTGTATAAGGGGGAAAAAGTAGGGATTATAGGACCTAACGGCATAGGTAAAACAACTCTATTGAAAATTATCGCCGGAGTGATGAATGAGTATGAAGGGGATATAACATTTGGCCATAATGTCAATATCGGCTATTTCGACCAGGAGCAGACAGGCTTAAACAATGAAAGCACTGTAATTGATGAAATATGGGATGAAAACCCTGATTTGAATTATTATCAGATTCGAAGGTATCTTGCACAATTTTTGTTTTATGGGGATGACATGTATAAGCTGGTAGATGATTTAAGCGGCGGTGAAAAGGGGAGGCTTTCGCTTTTGAAGCTCATGACTTCCAACGCTAATTTTTTATTGCTGGATGAGCCTACAAATCATTTGGACATTGATTCCAAGGAAGTGCTGGAGGATTCCCTTATTGACTATGATGGAACAATACTTGTTGTTTCTCATGACAGGTACTTTTTGAACAAGGTTGTAAATAAAATATATGATTTGTCTGAAGAGGGAGCATTTGAATATCTGGGTGATTATGACTACTATGTTGAAAAAAAAGCAGAGCTTGATGAAGCTGAAGATGATGAAACATTAAATAAGACCAAGACACAGATAAATGCGGAAAAAAAGAAGGAAAGAGAGCTAATAAGAGACAGACAGCAGAGGGAAAAAAATCTTAAAGAGATAGAAGTGCAGATTGAGATGCATGAAAATGAAATTCATGAATTAGAAACCAAATTATGTCAACCTTCGACATATAGTGACAATTTTCTAATTATTAATCTGAATGAAAAATTAAACATTTATAAAAAAGAATTAAAAGATTTATATCTGTTATGGGAAAAGACTTTAGAAAATTAAAAAAATTATCCACTCTTTGTTTATAAGTTGTGAATAACTTTTTGCTATTTTGCTTGTATCAACAACTTTATCAACAGCTGTTGATACTTTTTTATAATAGGGTGTTAATCAATTTGCAAGTTCTAAATTTGGCATTGCATTTAAGGATGAGTCGGCAAATTTTTCGCCTAAATATTTATAATATCCTGCACATCCGATCATGGCTGCATTATCTGTGCATAAAATTGGAGAAGGCTTCATAAATATATAGTTATGGCCTAAACATTCCTCCTGAAATCTCTCTCTCAGACGGCTGTTGGAAGCAACCCCTCCCGCCAGTGCTATGGTCTTCAATCCTTCTTGTTTTGCCGCTTTTATTGTTTTCATCACAAGCACATCAACCACCGCCTCCTGAAAACTTGCTGCCACATCTTCCATATTGACGGTTTCATCCTTCTGCTTTGAATTATGAAGATAATTTATAACTGCTGATTTTAAGCCGCTGAAGCTGAAGTCCAATGTTTCATCGTCGATTATTGCTCTTGGAAACTTTATTTTATCCTTGTTCCCTCTCCTGGCCGCCTGGTCAATCAAAGGTCCTCCCGGATATCCCAGTCCGATTGCTCTTGCAACCTTGTCAAATGCTTCTCCGGCAGCATCGTCCCTGGTCATTCCCAGGATTTTATACATGCCGTAATCTTTTACATGAACCAGGTGTGTATGGCCTCCCGAAACCACCAGGCAGAGAAATGGCGGTTTAAGCTCTTTATATTCAATGTAATTAGCATTTATATGTCCTTCAATATGATTAACCCCTATCAGGGGTTTTTCCCATGCATAGGAAAGTCCTTTTGCAAAATTAATACCAACCAAAAGTGCCCCCACCAGACCGGGACCGTAGGTAACGGCAATTCCATCTATGTCCCCGGGCTCTGCATTGGCTTCATTCATAGCCTTTGATACCACTTCATTGATACTTTCAATATGCTTTCTTGAAGCAACCTCAGGTACCACACCTCCGAATTCCTTATGTATTTCTATTTGGGATGATATAATATTGGATAAAACATTTCTTCCGTTCTCAACGACCGAAGCTGCAGTTTCATCACAGGATGTTTCTATGGCAAGTATTAAAGTTTTATCCTTTGTGTTTTCCTTCATTTGAAAAAATTTTCCTCCGTATTTTCTGAATAAAATTATACTACTGTGAGTTTTAATATTCAAGGGGAAAAAAAGAACGGGAGCGACATCGAATATGAAGCACCCCCGTCCCTTTATCATCTTTAGTTCAAAGTGGCTTTGCCTTTTTTGTTTGTTCTCCAGACGTGGAGTCCCAAAGCAAGGCCTATAACTCCGTATACCATGAAAGTTCTGAAGTATTCTCCCAGAAGGGCATTGCCAAACAGGGACAATCCAATTTCAGGAGACATTATAAACATTGAGTTGAACAAGAGTGTTCCCAAAATTGCATGTTTTACTCCTGCCTTTTGAGTCGAAGCCCCTCCAACCAAAAGGGATGCAACCGAAAACATTCCTATCTGCGTATGTGCACCGTATGTGTTAAGGGTACCCATATTCTGCAGGTACATAATTTGCCCCCATGCAGCAAACACAGTTGACATTATTGTTGCTATAATTCTTGTCTTATCAACATTGATGCCTGAAACTTCAGCAATGTGCTGGCTCTGACCTACACTTCTGAAATCCTGACCCAGCTTTGTTTTTAAAATCAATTCATTGAATATACATAATGCTACTATCAATAATCCCGTAAAAACCGGAACCTTTCTGACCATCATCAGACTTGATTCTGTTGTAATTGCTTGAATGCTTACTGCAATCATAACCAGGCTTAAGATAATATTTATAACAGTCATTGTTTTGTTGTATCTGTATAAAACAGGATTTTTCTTATTTCTTATTAATTTCCATAACTGCAAGAGCAAAATGGCTGCAAATATTGCCAATATAGCCCACATGAAAGGTATTTCCCAAATTTTATCAAGTGCGTATTTAAGTCCGCCCTTGTCATATGCTCCCATGTCAACTGTCATTCTTACACCTACGCCATCAGGCTTAATCATGGGATGGGTTTTCGGAACCTTTATTATTACACCTACTACAAACAAGAATAAGAATTGATATATACCGTTGGCAAAATAACCCACCATTAAGCTGGCAATCATCTCCTGGCCTCTTGTCTTGTTGTAAAGTATTCCTGTAAGGTAGCCAAATAATGTTGCTATCGGCAATGCTATAAGCATTGTCAGCAGAAGTCCGTTAAGACCTCCCCATCCAAAATATAATACAATGGCAATGGCAACCTGTCCTGCCATGGCACCTACAACTATACCGAAGTTAAGCCCGAGACCTGCCACAACAGGTATTATAAGAGATAAAACAAGAAATGCATTCCTGAAGAAACGGCTTGATAATTCTGTCAGAAAAAAGTTCATTGTTACACCGTCTGACACTAAAAATCCAAATAGAGTAAAGGCAACAAATATTAATGACACTATATTATCTGCAAGCCATGTTGTAACTTTAGATGAATTTAATCTTTCTGATATATTTTCATTATTCATTAATTATCGCCTCCTTTAACCTGTGTCAGCGCATAAAGGATTATACCGTTTTGGATTACCATACGCAGTATTTCGGATAAGTCCGTGCCTTCAAACAATTGGTTGGCCACGGGCAGCGCCGTGGTAAAAAGACCCTGGTATATTATAACTCCTATTATTACGTGAGATACCTTTGCCCTTTGAGCAGAAGCTCCGCCGATTAACACAGCGGCAACAGCAGGAAATGCCATCATAAGAGGTGCAGTATAAAGCTGTGTATAGCCGTAACCCTGTGAATATACTATAATTCCTATTGCTCCCATAATTGTTGATAAAATATTTGCTTTTATCCTGCCTTTATCAATATCAATTCCTGAAGACTTGGCAAATTTAGGATTTATACCTCCTGCAGATATGGCAATACCTGATTTAGACCTGAAATACATCCATACTATAAAACAGCACAGGAAAAATATTAAAAGCATTCCTGTCGGGATTATTATTCCCTTTTCACCGCCTATGGTGAAACTCAGAAATTCGCTTAATATTTTGTCTCCGCCGATTACATCAAGCTGAATTGTTTCTCTTAATCCCTTTCCAATAAACCATCCCATATTTCTGCTTTTAAAGGGTATCATAAGCCATGCAAGACACATTGCAGCAACAATTGAAAAACCCGTATAAGTTGCAATTGTCATTTCAGAGCCCTTAACGGCATTTAAAAGCCTGCCGTACAGGTATCCTACGACAACTGACAATGGAATGGAAAAAGCAATTGACACAAACAACCATGCCCATCCGGTAAACCCGAATTCTATAGCCCATACTGTGGCAAATAAACCGCATACAATACCTACCGGCAATGCAAAGTTGGGACCGGTTCCGGATTGTATTGAAGGAACCATGGCTAAAACCAGTATACCGTTCATGCCGGCACGTTTAATTGTATCGCTTAATAAAGTATTGATGGATATTCCCAAAGCTCCTCCGGCAATAAGCAGGAGTATCCAGAATCCTCCTATGAAGATTGTTGGAAATCCTATTTTTTTAACAATATCATTAAAACCTGTTGTTTTTTTGCTTACATTAACCATTAACTTCCCTCCCTTCAATGTGTCTGCTGCCTGACATCATCAAACCAAATTCAGCGTCCGGTGCATCGGGAGGAAGCACCCCTTCAACCTTGCCTTCACAAATTATAAGAATTCTGTCACATATACTTCTAAGCTCAGCCAATTCCGATGAAGTCATTATTATGGTCATGCCTTCATTATTTAACTGCTTCAATAAGTCAAGAACTAATTTTTTAGCTCCTATATCAATTCCTCTTGTAGGCTCGGAAACCAGAAGAAGCTCGGGAGACAATGTCAACGCCCTTGCAACGCAAACTTTTTGCTGGTTTCCGCCGCTTAGGCTTCCTACTCTCTGCATGGAGGAGGTGCATCTTATATCAAGGTCTTTTATCATTTTATTAGCATGGTCTCTGATTTTTTTTGAATCCTTCAGTTTAATCATACCGGAATTTCTTAAAAATTCATTGTTAATCTGCATGGCTGAAAATGCAATATTTGATTCTATTGATTCATCCAATAAGAGACCGACGCCTTTTCTGTCTTCGCTGACAAAGGCAAGGCCTGATTTAATTGCAGATTTCGGGTCATTCAAAGCTGATTTTTTGCCCTTGAATTTAACCTCTCCTTTTGCAGGGAAAATTCCCATTATGCCGTTGGCAATTCCTAATTTCCCCTGGCCTGCAAGTCCGCCTATGCCTACTATTTCACCTTTTTTAACATTTAAGTTAACACCCTTTACTCTTTCACCGGGCATTGCTACATGTAAATCTTTTATATCCAATATTGTTTCATCAACAATATTTTTGTTCGTGCCTTCTTCTCTGTCTATGGTGATGCTTCGTCCCACCATCAATTGTGCTATTTCATATTTATTGGTGTCTTCTACATTTTTTGTAACTACATGCTCTCCATCCCGTAAAACGGTAACCACATCAGCCACATC
>JAGOIH010000072.1:0-4307 GCA_017995755.1 Sedimentibacter sp.
CCTGGTAGCCGTAGACTATCATCCCCATGGAATCTCCTACCAATATCATATCCATTCCTGCTTTTTCGGCATATGATGCGAAACAGCTGTCATAAGCCGTAACCCATACTGCCTTTTCACCCTTTTCCTTCATCTTGTATAAGTCTAAAATTGTTTTTTTCTTTGCCATAATAACCTCCTTTTTCTATTTATGGTGTTTATATTTTTCGCTTTAGGTGTAAATAACCTGATTTTATTATCTATATTTTATCTGCTTACTTAATGACATTGAGAACGAAAAAACCGTCCTTAAAATTCGGGAATTTCTATACCTTTCTCTACGCTTTTTATAAGTCTTAGAATATTGTCTATGGTCGCTTCCAGGTTTTCCTTTGATTTATGTCTGCTTATTTGAAAGTCTTCAGGAAGTCTGTTGATTGTAAATATTGAAGTAACCCCCATAGTGTAGGCTTCATCAATATTCCCTGCTGCCCCTCCGGCTATGACAGTCACAGGAATATTCTTATTTTTTGCCCGTTTCCCCACTCCTATAACAACCTTGCCCCTTAAGCTCTGGCTGTCAATTCTTCCTTCTCCGGTAAAAATCATATCTGCATCAGCAATTATATCATCGAATTTTACCGTATCCAGCACTGTTTCAATTCCCATTTGAAGGGTAGAATCAAAAAACACAATCATGCCTGCACCCATGGCTCCTGCTGCTCCGCTTCCGGGAATATCCCTGACATCTTTTCCTTTTTCCTTCTTAATAACATGGCTTAAATTTCTCAATCCTTTGTCAAGCTCAATAACCATATTTTCATCCGCACCTTTTTGAGGACCGAATATATAAGCTGCTCCCGAAGGTCCGTACATTGGATTGTCTATATCGCACATTGTTATTATTTCAATATTGTCCAATTCCTTCGCCCTGTGAGACATATCAATTTTGTCTATGTCTATAAGGGTTTCCCCCACAGGTATGAATTCATTTCCTTTCCTGTCGAAAAATTTTACACCTGCGGCTGCAGCCGCACCGCATCCACCGTCATTGGTGCTTGAGCCCCCCAGGCCTACTATTATTTTTTTGCAGCCCTTTTTTGCTGCTTTCATTATAAGCTGTCCCACCCCGTAGGTTGTTGTAAGAGCCGGGTTTTTTCTGTTCTCAACCAGTGGCAGGCCCGCACATGCAGCCATCTCGATTACTGCCGTGTCTCCAATCAGGCCGTAGAAGGCCTCCATATCTTCAAAGTAGGGATTGCTAACTGTTTCAAATACCTTTTCACCCCCTAATGCAGACAAAAAACAATCCACACTGCCTTCCCCTCCATCAGCAACAGAAATAGATACTACTTGGCAATGCGGAAAATGCTTGTTTATTTTATCAGAAATAATTGTGCAGATTTCAATAGATGTTAATGTTCCCTTAAAGGAATCAGGAATCAATACAACCTTATTCAAAAGTAAACCCCCTGTGATTAATCTTCGACTCTTTTAATTTTTGCCCCTAAGTTCATGAATTTGTTTTCAATATGTTCATAGCCTCTGTCTATATGCTCAATATTTCTTACTTCCGTCAATCCTTCGGCTATGAGGCCTGCAATAATCAAGGCGGCTCCTGCTCTCAAGTCTGTAGCTTGTACCACTGTTCCCTTTAAGCTTCTGTTCCCTGTTATTTTAGCCTGCTTCTTAGTAAATTCTATGTCTGCTCCCATTTTAACCAGCTCATCCACATATTTAAACCTGTCCTCGGATACCCCTTCAACTACAGTGCTTTCGCCGGATAATGAGGATAAGAGCACTGTCATGGGCTGCTGCAGGTCCGTAGGAAACCCGGGATAGGGAAGAGTTTGAATATTTACGGGAACTAATTCCTTATCGTAATAAACATGTATTGAATCACCGTATTCTTCTATGCCCATTCCCATTTCTTTAAGCTTTGCAGTTATAGGCTCCAGGTGCTTGGGTATTACATCATCTATTATTATATCTCCTTTTGTGGCAGCGGCAGCCACCATGTATGTACCTGCTTCAATCTGGTCCGGTATTACCTTGTATGTACAGCCTGTCAATTCCCTCACGCCGTTTATACGTATAACATCTGTTCCCGCTCCCTTGATATCTGCTCCCATTGAGTTTAAGAAGTTTGCCGTATCAACAATGTGAGGCTCCTTGGCTGCATTTTCGATTATTGTTTTACCCTCTGCATAAACTGCTGCCAGCATAATATTTATGGTAGCTCCCACACTTACCACATCAAGGTAAATTTTTGCTCCTGTTAGTTTATCAGCTTGTACGGTTATCCTCCCATCGGGAGCAATATCAACCTGTGCTCCTAATGCCTCAAACCCCTTGATATGCTGGTCAATGGGCCTCTCCCCTATGTCGCAGCCCCCGGGCATCAGTGAGGAAGCTCCCTTAAATCTTCCCAATCCTGCACCAAGCAGATAATATGATGCTCTCATTTTTTTGGATAATCCGTTTTCCAAATAGCAATTCTTTATATTGGCTGCATCTACATACAATGATGTATCATCTATATAGTCTGCCTGGGCACCTAATTCCCGCAATATTTGCAGAAAAACATTGACGTCCTTTATTTTTGGTACATTTTCTATGATGCACTTTCCGGAGCAGAGTATTGTAGCCGGTATTATTGCAACAGCTGCATTCTTGAATCCTCCGATATTTACTTTCCCTTTAAGCTTTGTGCCGCCTTCTATAACAAATTTTGACATAGTACTTCCTCACAGTTTATTTTTTATTCAATTCCGGGCAGATGTATTTGTGTTCCATCGCTAAAAATAACTTTCCACGTGGGGTCGGAATTTATTCTTTCAATATTTTGCCAATTTTCATCTTCTACACTATAATATGTCATTTCTATTTTTGCAATTTCTTTATTTTTTATTTCCGGATAGGTTAAAATTCTCGGTAATGCTTCTATTGCATGTATTGTGCGGATTTTCTCGGTTATTTCGGAAATCGAGATTATTTTTTGCATTTCAAATTTATAAATTCCTTCCTTATCAATAAAAAACTTCATATAGGAATTTTCTACAGAATAATCATTGTATCTTTTTGTATATATATAATTGCATCTGTTTTCTGAAATATGCTTTAAATTTTCAGCATATCCCCCTGCATCAATATTATAGTCTTTTATAAAGTTTTCAATTTTTTCCTTGATATTCAAATCTCCGTCTATTTTGCCGGGAACCCCGCTCCGCAGTTCCAGTCTCAGTTTCTTGCCGTCAATAACTTCCAGGATTTCTCCCTTTTTATTGCTGTATTTGTACACATCCTCCAGGGGCTCGATTTTTTCATGTAAAAAATTTTCCAAAAACTGTGAATCTATGTGAATTATTTCATACTCTGTATCCAAAACAGGCAGTGTATAAGTTTCCGCAGGTATTTCAGCATTTATTTTTATGTTTTTCTCATCTAAAAGTTCTGACACCTCTTGGGCAAATTCCTTGTCCTTATTAGGATTATAGTCTGCCCTTATCATATTGCCTGAAGATACAAAAAGAAAAATATTTAAGATTAAGAAAGCTGTTATTAAAATTGTATTTGTCTTATTCCAATCCATGTTATTCTCCCTGCCACTCCTCAATCAAAGCACCTGATATGGCATTGAATATAAATGTCTTTTCGTTGGTTTCTATAACCCATACCACCCTTAAAACCTGTTCTTTTGAAATTCGCGATAAATCAAAATACCCAAGATAGATATTGTTGATTTCTTTTATCATTTCCTGCTTTAACGGTCTGATACTAGCAGCTGTTTCCTCAGTGGCCTGCTCAGATGTTTCATTTGCAGGATTATCTTCACCGGCTGTTGACCTGTCAATATTTCTTTCTATTACTTCAACAGCGGGAAGAACCTGTATTTGGGCCATTTTATACCCTTGTGCATCATCAATGTTTCTGATAAATCTTTTGTATGATATAACATTGTTTCCTGCTACATCGATTTGAAGAGCTGCATTCTCCCTAACTCTGCTGAATAATATAGGTCTTTCCAATATATTGTAGGAAAATGTAAACCTGTAACCATCATTACCTTCCAAAAGAATATTTTCTACATTGCTCAAATATCCGTTTTCTGGAAAGCCAAGGAATTCTTCAATAAAATTCACAGCCGCAGCAAAGCTTTTATAAACATCCAGCTCATTATCCGGCTCAATTGATGCATCGTAAAAATCCAGGAGACCATCCTCGTTGATTTTCAGTATCTTTTCCGTTCTGTAAACATAAACCAGGTTTCCGCTAACTTCAACAGACTTTCTTACATAGTCATAATCATTTCTGAAATAATCCCTGGC
>JAGOIH010000072.1:4407-7596 GCA_017995755.1 Sedimentibacter sp.
CAACAATATTGTATTTTTTATTCTAATTTTTAACATAATATCCTCTACTCAGGAATTGTAATAATCATTTCAGTCCCTTTGTTTAAACTGCTTTTGACTGCTATTGCACATCCGTTGGCTTCTGCAATCTCTTTGGCAATTGACAGTCCCAGACCTGTTCCTCCCAAACCCCTGGCTCTAGCTTTTTCAACACGATAGAATCTTTCAAAAATCCTGTCCTGGTCTTCTTTTGGTATGCCCGGCCCGTCATCTTTAATGCTTACAAGAGTATTATTGCTGTCTTTTTTTGCATTAATCCAGACATTTCCACCTTCAGGTGTATAATTAACAGCATTTCCTGTAATATTTAATAAAACTTGCTCTAATCCGTCTCTGTCAAACAAAATATTTATATCCTCAGGAATATTTAAATGCATGCTTATATTTTTGTCTTTTATTTGAATTTGGAGTTTTTTTACGATAATATTAACTATATCCGATAAATTAATACTGTCCTTTTTCCATTTAGTCTGCTCATAATCCATTTTTGAAAGGCGGAGCAAATCATTTACAAGCCTTGACATTCTGTCGCTCTCCGAATTTATAACATTTATAAATTCTACCGCTGTGTTTTTTTCTTCCAGTGCCCCGTCCAAAAGTGTTTCTGAATAGCTTTTGATTGTTGTTATGGGTGTTTTTAATTCATGGGATACATTTGCGACAAATTCTTTTTGAAGCTTATCAATTCTATGCTGCTCGGTAATATTTTTAAGTACAAGAATCACGCCCCCTATTTCATTTTTGTTATTCATGAAAGGAGCGTAATCTATATTGTAGGTTTCCCCTTTCTTTTCTGCCAGGTCCGTGCCGCGATAAGCCCTGGATTTTATATGGTCCATGGATATATTGTCTTTGAGGTTTACTATTATATCATCGAATTTCTGGTCGGTACTTTCAAGGGATAAAATATTTTTTGCCACCGGGTTGGCATGTATAATATTGCCTGATAAATCAACGGTTAGAACTCCGTCGGCCATGTAGGTGAAGGTGGTTTCCATCTTGCTCTTTTCCTGCTGAAGACTTGACATTGACCTTTTTAGCTGGTCGATAAGGAAATTGAACATGTTGCCCAGTTGACCTATTTCATCGTCTGATTTTACGTTTACCTTCTGATCAAAATCACCCAGTGACATCTGCCTGGCTTTTACAGTAAGTTCCTTTATGGGTCCCGTTATGCTTGTTGACAGTACCAATCCTAAAAATATAGTTAAGGTCAGGGCTATTATTGTTGCCTGAGTCATTATCATCCTTGATTCATCCACTGTATCATAAATATAATCAATATTATTGATTAGATAAATGTAGCCTCGAATTTCACCGTCTGTCTGCACAGGGAAAGACATGTGATAATAGAATCTTTTATTCTGAGTATCTTCAAATTGTTCTGCCGGTGCAATGTGGTGAGAAGACCCGTCCATTGATTTTGTCAGTATGTAATTGTCTATTATATTGTAGTTGAAGGCACTTATTCCGATTGATTCATCCACACTGCCGGCAATTATTGTCCTGTTGTTATCATTTAAGATTACATAGATATTCTCATTGTAGCCTACCTGCACGGTGCTGATGCTTTTTTTGATTTCTTCAACGTTTTCATCCCATACTCCTGAATTTAATGAGCTGTAGGATTCAATAATTGAACGAATTCGGGCTTCCATGTTTTTTATATTCATGTCAAGCTGAATTTCTTCAAGCTGATTTACTATATAAATGCCCACTATGGACATGGCAAGGAAAACCAGTAAAAAATAAATTAAAATAAATCTCCATCTTATACTTTTAAACATAATGTCTCCTGGTGAAAATGCCAATATTTCAAAGCACGCAGTCTCATTCACAAAAATATCTACTCCCTTTGGTCGTATATTTTTGGAATTCATTGCGAATGACCTACCGCTATTTTTTAGAAAAAACACTCTAAAAAATAGGGTTAGGGCATCTCCTATTTACTCTTAAAATAGTATCCTGTTCCCCGTTTTGTAATTATATATTTATCCTCATCCGATTCAATTTTTTCTCTAAGTCTTCTTACCGTCACATCAACTGTTCTTAAATCGCCGAATTCATATCCCCAGACTTCCTTGAGAAGGTGTTCTCTGTTAAATACCCTGTCCGAATTTTGAAACAAATACTTTAAAAGATCGAATTCCCTGTTTGTAAGATCTATTATATCTCCATCCTTCATAACTTCATATGTGTTCATGTCAATGGTAAGATTCCCTACAGAGACAATTTTTGCTTTCATTTCCTCTTCAACCTTTGAAAGCTTCACTCTTCTTAAGTTGGCCTTTACTCTGGCAATTAATTCCTTGTTGCTGAAGGGCTTTGTAATATAGTCGTCAGCTCCCAGTTCAAGTCCTGTGACCTTGTCATCTTCCTGTTCTTTTGCAGTAAGCATAATTACAGGCATTACGTATTCCATCCTAATTTCCTTTAAAACATCAAATCCATTTTTCTTAGGAAGCATTATGTCAAGTATTATTAATTCCGGTTCCATTTGATGGACTGCCTTGATAGCCTCATCACCATCATAGGCTGTCTGCACTTCATAGCCTTCCTTTTGAAGATTATATTTAATTATTTCGGCTATAGGTCTTTCGTCATCTACTACCAGTATCTTAGGCATTATTTCACCTCTCGCTTTAATTTCTGTCTCATTATCATGAATATTATATTATCAATTCAAGCTGTAAAATCGGCTTGCTCCATACCGATACAATAAATGCACAGGAGCAAAGACCTTAAGTCTTCGCTTCATTTATCGTATTTATTATAACATGTTTTTCAAAAATGAACACCATCTTTATTTAAAAGCATAAATTAAATTAGGTAGGTGAATTTAATGAGAAACAGTGCAGATATAAATAAAGTATGTCCAGTCATAAAGGGACAGCTTTCATCAAGCAGCAATATTAGTATACCCGTTATTATAAGTTATAAATCCAGCAAGAAGATAAAGGAGGGAGAGATCAGTTCCTTATCAAGCAAATTGAAACACAGTCTTCCCATAATCAACGGCTGTGCATGTGAAATGAATATTGATTCAATCCTTCGATTAACATCCGACCCGGATGTCGAATTCATATCCTATGATTCAAAAGTATTTGTTGTAATGGAAGAGGCAAGAAAAACAATCGGAGCCGATTATTC
>JAGOIH010000073.1 GCA_017995755.1 Sedimentibacter sp.
CATAGTATATATTGATGAAGCTACAGGTGAAATGGTTAAAATGGAAATGGATTTAGGCGGCATGGTTGTATCTATGCTGCAAGGCATGACGGAAGCATTAGGTGTACCTGCTGAGGAGCTTGAAGCTTTAAAGAGCTTGAAGGCTTTAATGACAATGGAGATATTAAATATCAACAGTGCAGAGAAATTTGAAATTCCTGAAGAAGCCCTGAATGCACCTGACATGTCCCAGCTGCTTGAACAATTGGAAACTGAACCTGAAGAAGAGCTTTAATTAGCAATGATGATGAAAAGTGCACTCCGGTGCACTTTTTTTACTAAGGTGATGATAAAAAGGAGCAGAATATGAAAATCTTAACTTTATGCTTATTGCTGTTATTATCAGGATGCCTGGAAGGTCCCCGGACTCCTGATAATAAAATTCCGAATGAGGTTCCCAAGGAAGATAAAGGCTTGTTTTATGAATTTGAAGAAGAAGCCTTATTATTATTGGACAATATGACAATAGAAGAAAAAATAGGTCAGATGTTTCTTGCAAGGTGCCCTGAAGAAGAACATTTAAAATTTTATCTGTCCATGAAGCCCGGCGGATTCATAATGTTTGGCCGGGACTTTTACTCAAAAATGAGGGAAGAAGTAATAAATAATATTGAATATTATCAAAATAACAGTCCCATACCCATGATTATCGGCGTTGACGAGGAAGGCGGAACAGTTGTAAGAGTAAGTTCAAACCCCAATCTTGCAGCAAAACCCTTTAGATCACCACAAGAATTATTCAATCTGGGCGGTTTTGAGGAAATAAAAAAAGAAACTGAGGAAAAATCAAAGCTTTTAAAATCCTTGGGCATAAATTTAAACTTAAGTCCCGTAGCTGATGTGTCAACTCATGAAGGAGATTTTATTTTTGACAGGGCCTTTGGTAAATCAGCCGAAGAAACAGCAGAATATGTTACAGCAGTTGTAGAGGAAGCAAAGAAAAATAAGATTTCCTCAACCTTAAAACACTTCCCCGGCTATGGAAACAATGCAGATACTCATACCGGTTCTGCCTATGATAAAAGACCTTATGAGGAATTTTTAAGAAGCGACTTTCTGCCTTTTAAAGCAGGTATTGATGCAGGAGCTGAAAGTGTTTTAGTTTCACACAATATTGTGGAATCAATTGATTCAGAGCTGCCTGCTTCACTTTCAAAAAAAGTAATCGATATTTTACGAAATGATATGGACTTTACGGGAATAATAATGACAGATGACTTATCAATGGGTGCCCTGTCAGAAATCCCTTCACCGGAGGCAATGGCCGTTAAGGCAGGATGCGACATGCTTATAGTTTCAGACCTTGAAAAATCATACAAGGCACTTTTGACTTCAATTAAAAACCAAGACATATCAGAAGACAGAATAAATGAATCTGTTTTAAGAATAATCAAATGGAAACTGGCATCAGAGATTGCACATGGCTCTTAATCGTTCGATAACTTCATGATTTGCGGAAGCTTTGCCTTCCATATCAGCCCTGATAAGCTCAAACAAATCATCAAGCCTTTCTGCCCCCACAGCTTCCACAAATTTTTTTATTCCCTTTTCCGTTATAACATTGGCTATATACTTTATATAGTGGTGTTTTATTAAAATTGTTACATCCTGAATAAATTCCTCTTCATATCCAAGCCTTTGAAGAATTTTTTCACTTGTAAGAGCAGAGCTTATATGGTGGCCGTAAAAGTGGCCTATCCCCTTTTCATCCAAGGAAAAGCAATCGGGCTTGCTTATATCATGCAGCAAAGCTGCCATTCTTAAGCTTAACCTGGGCTTAATCCCGTCTACAACAGCCATGGTGTGTTCCAGGACATCCCTGTCATGATAAGGGGTATGCTGGTCGAAACCTTTAAGCTTTAAAAGTTCGGGGATTATATTATTCATATCGCCCTTCTCAATTAATTCATATATCTCCTCAGAGGGCTTTTCGCTTAACAATATTCGGTTTAAAACCTTTTTATACATATTTCTCCTTTTATGAAACTTTTTATTCTTTGATTGCGTCTAATTTATAATGCATGGTTCATGGCTGTCATCCTTTGTACTGCGGATGTACAGTGACAATTATATTACATGCGCACGTAATTGTAAAATTAAACTGTATTTTTCATCAAGTTTATTATATAATATAACACAAGGTCAGGAAGGTGATGTAATGAAAAGTGTTAAAACGGTTCTCGCTGTAATTATCCTGGTATTGATTTTCACCCTTAATGCTTACGGCTTGCCTAATGAAGCAAGCAACCATTATGAGCTTGAAAATATCATGCTTAAGCAAATGAGAGAATATAACACGAATTTTGATATAAAGTATACCGGCTCACTGGACAACATTGATGAAGTTTTAAAAAACATGGTAGATAAGGATGTCTATGTGAAATCCAACATCAGTCGTGTAGATTACAATTACAGTATACCCCGTGGCACGGCTGTAACTTACATAAATGTAAAGGTAAGCTATATTATAAGCAGGGATGAAAGAATTGAAGCAGATAAAATTATTGACGGCATTTTGGCTGATATTATAAAACCTAACATGAATGACCACGAAAAAGTAAAGGCTGTACATGATTATATTGTATTAAACAGCAAATATGATAAAAGTGAAATATATTATTCAGATTATGACTTGCTTACGAAAGGAACTTCTGTCTGCAACGGATATGCCCTTTTAACCTATAATATGCTGAGCAGGCTGAACATTCCGGTCAGTTTGGTTTACGGTACAGCCGGAGGAGAAGCACATATATGGAATATGGTTAAGCTTGGCGATTATTGGTTTCACCTTGATGTAACATGGGATGACCCGGTTTCTGACAGGGATGCGCTGTTTTATACATATTACATGCTTGCAGAAAAAGAAATATCCAAAGACCATACTCTTGATGAGGGACTGAAGGTTCCAAGATCAGCCAAGAACTATTATGATTACCTTAAAGAATTGTCATATGACGTATTGTTGGTTGAAACAGGGCTTGATATGTACGATGAGGAAAATTCGGTAAAAGACGAAACTGAATTAAATAATTTGTTAACCAGCAAAATAAAACATCAGCCTTTAAGGATTTCATTGAGATTTGACAAGTCAATTTCTCAGGACAGCATAATGAATGCAATTTCGCAATTAGCTAATTATGATTTCATATCGGCATTTCAATATAATGCAAATGAAATTGATATTACAGGCAAATGGAAAGTTCTGAACCTATTTATTAAATACAAGGAAACACCTGATGAAATACTTTTGGACTTTGCAAGAAATGTTTACAATACTGCTACGGAAGTAGCCTATAACGTTTATGCAAGGTACGGAAGTAAAAAAGTGAACATTACAAAGGATGTGTATATTTATCCTTATGACAGGGATAAAATTGATATTTCCAACGGAACATTGAAATTCAAGGAGCCGGGAAACTATAATTTATTGTTTGAATTTCAAGGTCTTCGCGAAACAATATCCATTACCGGGCTGAATGCAGGTGCATTTAATTACATTACGGATAAAAAGCCGGATAATTATGTAAATGTGAAGGTTTATGACCAATATATAGATTTCAGTTCAATAGATCAGTGGCCTTTTATTGAAAACGGAAGGACCATGGTCCCTTTAAGAGCTGTGTTTGAAGTTTTAAACTGTGATGTAAAATGGGAGGAATCTTCCAAGTCTGCAGTTGTGGAATACGGCACAACAAAAGTAATAATACCGGCAGACTCAACCACGGCCTATATTAACGGGGAAGCTAATTCCCTGGATGTTCCTGCAAAAATAGTGAATGACCGCATAATGATACCCCTCAGATTTGTCAGCGAAGCTATTAAAAAAACCGTTATTTGGGATGATCCCAACAAGACTGTACTGATTTATTAGGAGGTGGGCTATGCCTGTTGATTTTGGATATATAATCATGATTTACCCGATTTTGTTTATTATGATAATAGGATACTTCATATTTTTATTTATTAAAAACAAAAGAGACAGGTAATTTCTGTCTCTTCTTTATTTACAGCATATCCAAGATTGTTCAGGATTGCATTTATTTATCTGTTCAATACTTCAACGGCTTTTTTAAGCTGGGTGTCGGTTTCGAAAAATTCATAACCATAACCTTCTGCATCCTCGGGCAGTTCTACTTCAATATCCGGCTCAATTCCTATGCCGTGAATGTTTATTCCTGAGGGTGTGAAATATTCTGAAACAGTCATTTTGATTCCTTCACCATCGTTCCCGAATTCTTGGACCTTCTGTACTATTCCTTTGCCAAATGTCTTCTTTCCTACCAAGACTGCTCTTTTGGTATCCTTCATGGCTCCTGCCATGATTTCTGAGGCACTGGCACTTCCTTCGTTAATCAGTAAAACAATTGGGATATCTTCCTTTTCTTCATCTGATTTAAAGTATTCGATTTCTCCTGATTTTGTCTTGGTGTAGGTCACTATGCCCTCCCCTGTAAAAATATCTGTTATATCAACTGTGGCGTTAAGCATGCCGCCCCCATTAAATCTTAAATCTATGACCAGTCCTTTGATGCCCTTGCTTTTTAGTGTCTCATATGCAGTTTTAAAATCATTTGCCGTCTGCATATCAAATGTTGTAATCCTGATATATCCTATGTCCTCTCCAAGCATTGCAGGCTTAACAGTCTTCATTTTTATTTTTTCCCTGTTTACTACCACATCTGACACATTTTGAGTTCCGTCAGCTGATTCCCTTTGAATAGTCAATGTGACACTTGTGCCCGGTTCGCCTTTCATAACTTTTACAGCCGCATTAATTTTATCTGCGGTATATTCAACACCGTTTATTCGGATAATTTTATCTCCTGTCTTCAATCCTGCCTTTTCTGCAGGTGTATCCTCTATGGGTGATACTATTATTATTTTATTATCATCACTGGCAGTTATATAAACCCCGATGCCACTATATGAACCTTCCGTATCCTGCATTAAAGACTCAAATTCTTCCTTGGTCATAAACTGTGTATATGGATCATCCAAGGCCTTTAGTGTTCCCTGCAGCGCTCCTTCAAGCATAACTTCTTCATCCGCTTCATACAGGAACTCTTTTTTTGCTATCTGCATTAAGCCTTCTTGTTTAGCGTACTTTTCATACATTTCTCTCATTTGTCCATATTCTTCTTTTGATAAATATACCTTTTGTCCTATTTCAGCCAAGAACACCTGCCCAAATGACAAGGTAAGAAAAACCGTAACAATAACAACCACAAGAATCGTAAGAATGTATTTCCTCTTCGATACCATATACTCACTCCCGCTATTAAAATTAAGCTGATATTAAACGCTTATATTTATTTATATGCCAGCTATATTATTTTATCCTATAATAATTAATTGAGCCTTAACCAATATTTGAAATTATATCATATATGCAGCAAAATTAATATGCTTTACTGTATCTGAAATTTTCTGATTTCTTCAGCACATTTAGCACTGTAGAATACTGTATCCATGCCTATGGCTATGTATTTAAAACCTTGTTCTGCACGTTTCCTGGCAACTTCTCCGTTTCCCGCAAAAATTCCTGCTGCCTTATTGTATCGTTTAGTTATTTCAAGGACCTTCCTTGCTGCATTTTCAACTAATTCATGAGTTACCTGCCCCGTTACCCCCATGGATTGGGACATGTCATATGGTCCTAAAAATATTACATCTATTTCAGGTATTTTACATATTTCTTCAAGGTTTTCCAGACATGTTTTATTTTCGCAATGGGTGATTATCAGGGTTTCCTCATTTGCATTACCGGTATAGGCCGATATATCGCACAAGCCGTAATCTGCCGACCTTGGGAAAGCCAGCCCCCTCTTGCCTGTCGGATGGTACTTGCTTTTTTCTACAATTTCCATAGCCGCTTTTGCATCATTGACCTGGGGAACCTGAATTCCGTGAGCTCCTATATCAAGAGTATGAAGTATAGTACTTTCCAGCCTGTCAGGAATCCTCACTATGGGAGTTATGCCCCTTGCTTCTGCTGCTCTTATTAAGTGTTGTGAGCTTTCCGCTCTCATTGGTCCGTGTTCATTATCTATTATTACAAAATCGAACCCTGTCAAACCTGCAATTTCAACTAAATCCGGAGCATTGCACACAATGAATGTTCCCAGCGCAGTCTCTCCTGCGCGTAACTTTTCTTTAAGCTTATTTTTTATCATTTTTCCTCCACCAACTTTGATTTGATTAAATTACCCAATTTTTCAATTCCAATTCTTATTTTATCCGGGGGATTGGCACCAAAGCTGAGCCGCATGCAGTTGCTCCCCTTGCCGCCGCCTTCAGTAAAAAATCCTTCTCCTGCAACAAAGGCTACCTTAATATCAGGATTTGCTGCTGACTCCTTCAATAAATCTGTTGTATTTATTCCTGCCGGCAATTCCACCCATGTGAATAATCCTCCGTCGGGAAATGTTCTCTTGCACCCCTGAGGAAAGTATTTATCTATGCTTTCTATCATTGCATCTCTTCTTTCTCTGTGGATATCACACAGTTGTTTGTGATGGTCCGGAAAATACCCTCTCTTGAAAAACTCAGCACATATTATCTGAGGCAGAAGAGATGTATGTGAATTTGAAGCAGACTTTGCATCTGTCATTTTAGAAATTATATCATCATTGGCATAAACATATCCTATTCTGCTTCCCGGTGAAAATATTTTTGAAAAACTGTTGGCCAGTACGGTGTGGCCAGTTTTGTCAAAGGCCTTAATTGGCGGGAGTTCCTGGCCGCTGTATCTTATATCCCTGTAGGGGTCATCTTCCAGAATAATTACGTCATATCTGCTCCCGAGCTCAGCAATTTTTTGTCTTCTCTCCAGGGATAAGGTCCTGCCTGTGGGATTTTGGAATGTAGGGATTACATAAACAATTTTGGGATTATATTTTACAATCTTCTCCTCCAGGTCCTCTGTTACCATTCCGTCATCATCCATTTCAACAGCAACGCATTTTGCTTCAAACATGCTGAATGTTTCAACTGAATGAACAAAAGTCGGAGATTCAACCAAAATTACATCACCGGGCTCAATGAAAAGCTGGCACATTAAAGACATTGCCTCTAATCCTCCGGTTGTTATAATAATATTATCTGCATTTGCCTTAACCCCTTTTGGAGCCAGCAGGTCATTTACCACTACATCTCTTAAATCCTTCGCGCCAAGCACCGGCCCATAGGACAATATTTCATAGCCTCTTCCCTCAACCTTCATAATATCGGAGGTGATTTCCCTTACCTTGTCAACCGGCAGGCATTCTTTTGCTATTGCCCCACCCCCAAATGAAATTACATCCGGATCATTCATCGAGCCGAATAAACCTTTTATAATATTAGCCGGCTCCTCCATTGTTTTCATACGTCTTGCATATTTTGACATTTTTTCCCTCCTTATATTAACTTTCGAAATTATTCAATCTTCCATTGGTTACACATTTCTTAAATTATACCATCAAAAAGCACTTTAGCAAATAAAAGTTGAAATATATCTTGA
>JAGOIH010000074.1 GCA_017995755.1 Sedimentibacter sp.
TGTGCGCTTAACTTCTGATAATCCTTGAGCAATGCATCAATATCCTTCTCGGTTGCAATCCGAATGGCTTTGATATCTCCTTGCAGTGATGCAATGACTTCTTTATTTCCGTTGGCCGTCGCCGTCGCAAGGGCTTTTATCTTGAGATATAGGTTATTGGTAGCCCCTTCGTAGTTTCCTATGTTGGAGGTGTAGTCATTGACTGCAAGCTTGGCTTGGTTTAGCTTTACTCTGGCTTCTCCTAGTTGCTTACCAAGGTCTTTGCCTCGATCTGTTGCTTCTCGTTCCTCTTCACTAAGGAGATTATATTCCTTTGCTAATATTCTTACCTTTTGGGTGAGATCTTGAATAGATCCAGTTGGAAATTCCTCATTATTTTTTGAGCCTTCCTTGATCTCTTTGTTCAGTTTCGATCTGGCTATCGTTAGTCCTTCGACTTCTTGTTTTATTTCAACGAGGCGTTCGGAGTCGCCTAACTTCAGTGCAACCTTGCCTTCGTCTTTCAATGCCTTAATGCGCTGTTCAACCTCAACAAACTGCTTAATGATATCTTGATCACCGTCTAACTTGAACTTTACTGGTATCTCTACTGGCTTGGTATTAACTGGGCTTTGAATATTCGTGGAACTATCAGCACCTTTGCCTCCAGATACTTTATTGAATGTGTCAACTACTTTTTTAGCACGCTCGAACTCTGCCTTTAATTGGCTGGATAGACCGTCTATGCTTGTGCCTTTCAGCGATTCGTTGACCTGCTGTATTTTTAGCCTTAACAAGTCTATTTGGTCGAACAATTCCTTGCTTCCCTTAAATTCTATTTCAAAAAATATCTTCTGTTGGCTCATGCTGCTGCTGATTTAAATGTTTTTTCAAATATTTTAGCACCTGCGGTTATTATGGCATCGTTGTATCTCTTGATTAGGTCATCATTTATATTGTCTGCAATAAATCTGTTTCTTTTCCCATCCTTGGAAAACTTCCTAGAATATGCCGTACTCATTCCATCTTTCTCCCATTTTTTCAAGGTAATAAGAGCTCTTTTGTAAGGATTTTCATTTCTCCTAAGTTTGTGATAGAAGTAAAGTGCATTGACAACTTGCTTCTTTTTTTCAGAAGACCATGAATTGACAGTTGCCGCATCGATTCCGCTATCTACAGTAATACCATAGTCTATAATCTTGAATGTGGTTCTTATTCCCATCGCACTGGCAACGGTCTCTTGCATAACCGAGGCAATCATCTTGCCTGTAAGTTTGTGTCCCCTCAACTCAGCAAGGTCCTTGATTCTATCTACTAGGTCAATGCTTACCCCAATTATCGATCTTTCTATATCATTCATTAGCAACAGACCATTAGGTTTTCAGTAATAGGGAGGTCAGGTCCGAGCGTTAAAGGCTCCGGACAATAAGTTCTACAGTGTTGTATATTGGTAAATGCTCCATAAATATTGGATCCATAACCATAGTGTTGATATATTTCTTGTTTTACTGAAATTGGGCTTGGTTGGTTGTTGTTTGAAATAGCCTGAAATAGAAGCAAGATATTTATCAATTCTGCCTGAGTATCTCGTTCGATTTGTATTGGTGACCTCCCCGATCTGTGCCCTATAAATACTGGATCACAAGAGCAATCTGCATAGTAATAGTCCAGTATGCCTATTTGTAGATTCGTGCATAGTTTTACTTCAGACAATTGATCAACACCCCTATATCTTGCATCGATGATACTCTCTTCTTCCATAACATACAATACTGGATATGCCGACTCTGGCAATCTTGTCATGCTCTCAGACCAACCACGAAGGTAAAATTTATCAGAATTGATCCTAAGATTCATGTTGGTATTGAATAAAGACTCTCCAATGTCTGCTATTTCATTGATCTCGACATACATCTTCGGAGAAAACTCACTAATGGGTAGTCTCTTAACTATCGACAGAAGTATCTCCTGTGCTCTCATTGGCATTTAGTTTAATTGGTTTTTTCATCCTCAATCGCTTCACGTTATTGATAAAGTTTTTAAAATTATCAGTAGATCCATTAACCAAGTCGTCCAAACTAACCCACTTGTGAACGTCCGTCGCTTTGAAGTATTTAATTTCCGATAGAATTCCTTGCGACTTAAATACTTCCCTGTTTCTTACAATGTCATCCCAAACATCGTCCTCGGTATTGATTATATCATTGAGCTCGAGATACGTTTTACCAATAAAGAACCTCGCTCTTAACAATATTGTATTTATCTGCCCGTCTTTATTTACCCATACTATTTTGGAGTCTCCCTGACCTTTGTAACTAATAGTCCTGTTCACTTCATCTAGAATAAAACTATTTACTGGCTCTTCTGATGACATTTTATAGACACTAGCCGTCACTGCATCGTCTGGAAGGTCTATCAACATCCCACCCGCATTTGCTGAAACCACTAAGTATGGAACTTCTTTTCTTGCTTTCATATATTTATTTTAATTCTGAATTTTTTATTGATAATAAATGTACCCCATCTAATCCATTGTACTTTTTCGCCTCATTGGGCGTCATTCCCATTTCTATTAATCCTATAAGGATGTATCTATGTCCATGCCTCTTGTAAGCCTCTTTTCTGTATTGCTCAACTGCATTGTCGTAATCCTTAGTAGCATCGTCGCTTTTTTTATTATAATTGAATTGTATTGGATTGACATAGCCTGCAAATTTTATATGATTAAAAATGATTTCTATTATTGAAAAAAAAAATTGAACGCAGCAAGTCCGTTCTCTGCTGAAATTTTATCAAAGTGCATATAATTCAACCTCATATAATTCTCTACATCGAAGGTATCAGCGTTGTAGTGGATAGGTCTGTAAGCCAGGCAAATAGCCATAATATGGAGTGTGTACTTGTCGTCTATTTTCAATGTATCGTCCTGCAATAGCCTTACAATTTCCAGAGATTCAACAAGTTCAGCTGCATTTACTTCTTCGGCATACTGGGACACTCCAGTTTCGTTGAGAGCCTCTTGCAAAGCGGCTGGCGAAAAGATATAACTAAGAGGCCCGAAACTTAACTCTTTTGCCAAGTCTGGTTTAACGTTTGCTATTGCAGCATTGGCTGCCTCAAACATTTCTTTTACCTTAGTCGTTTTTTGTTTGTAAAGATCATCTATCGATACACCGCTATGCTCTGATATGACTTGGAGTTTTAGTCTTGTAATTCTCCGAAACCAATCGTTTTTCTCCTTGGCAACACTCAACTTAGCTGCAGAAAGAATTACCTCTGACATAGCTTTATTGTAGTCGGCTTCTATTTGCTCTATCTCTCTAAAGAGATTGCTTATTGTATAAAATTGGTTAAATGTCATTGTCCACAACCGCTTGTACACGTTCTACCCATTGACTTTAAAACTGGGCCCCATAATCCACTATTTGATTGGAATGGGTGCATAGGCTCCTTTGGATTGTATTTTTTTATAAAATCTTCCAGACCTATCGCTGGTATGACGGAGGAAGGAATAATAACTTCAGGGTATAATGACTTTAATCCATGCATTACCAATGATGCCTTTTTTTTGTCAGTATGGTCATCAAGTATCCCTACTGCCTCTTGCATGACTGCTAGTATTTTTTCTTGGGTGTCCTTTGTCTTAACTTCTGCCATTGTATTTATTATTTAGTACAAAAATACATAATTAATTTATATTATATGTATTTTTATATTAATAAATTAAGTATATTTGCATCACAATATCGCAGGGTGGAGCAGTGGTCGCTCGTCAGGCTCATAACCTGAATTACGTTGGTTCGAATCCAATCTCTGCAACCCAACCTTTTGTTTGCTTTTTTTTTTACGTTAACACCTCTAGCTCCTGTTGGAGGTGTTTTTTTTTATAAAATGGAGCGTAAAACCCATCCATCGCTTTAGAGTACAACCACAATAATATATTTTGTAGTTTAATTATTTTATTGTATATTTGCAGTATGAAAGATATAAAAAACATAGAACGTGTCCGTAAATGGCAACAAGAACAAAAATCAAAAGGGCTTTGTATTGAGTGTTCTAATCCTGCAAGTGGATTAAGATGTGATGCTTGCAATAAAAGACGTGCAGAAAATAGAAAGAAAAATTACCAAGAATGGAAAGAAAAGGGTTTATGTTGCCAATGTGGGAAAGAAACACTAAATGATAAAAATTATTGTGAAAAGCATTATTTAATGAAAATATCTCACACACGGTTGGGTTCTTCTAAATATTGGAAAGAGCTGAATCAATTAATTGAAAAACAAAATTATAAATGTGCTTTAACTGGAGATATTATTTCTTTTAATGATAACATAGAACTTGACCATATTTTACCAAGATATAGAAAAGGTAAAGATGAATTATCAAATGTTCAATGGGTTACAAGTAGGGCTAATTGGTTTAAAAGAGCGTGTACACAAGAAGAGTTACTAGAAATTTGCACCAAAATAGTAAATACATTAACTACAAAAGTTTAGACTATTTAATATTAGAATGAAGTTAATACACAAGTCATATAAGTTTAGAATTTACCCGACAAAGGAACAAGAATCTTTGTTAAGTAAACACTTTGGTGCTTGTAGGTTTGTGTTTAATCGTTACTTAAACAGTAGAAAAGAAACATATCTTGAAGAAAAGAAATCGCTTAACTACTACGATAATGCAAATGACTTGACTATTCTAAAAAAAGATGAACAGTTTGTGTGGCTGAAAGAAATTAACTCTCAAAGTTTACAATCATCACTTAGAAATTTAGATACTGCTTACAACAAGTTTTTCAGAAAGCAAACTAAATTTCCAAGATTTAAAAACAAGTTTGACAAACAAAGTTTTACAATACCGCAATCAGTATATATCGAAGATGGTAAATTACAAATACCAAAATTTAAAAAAGGAATTGAGATAAATATTCATAGAGAAATTGAAGGTAAACTTCTTTTCGCTACAATATCAAAATCAACAACAGGAAAGTATTATGTCAGCATTACTTGTGAAGTTGAGTATATTCCGTTTGAAAAAACAAACTCAAAGGTTGGTATTGATACAGGTATTAAGGATTTAGCAATACTTTCAGATGGTAAGGTGTATGAAAACATAAAGACACTAAAAACTAACTTAAAGAAGTTAAAATACGAACAAAGACAATTATCTAAAAAAGTAAAAGGAAGTAATTCCAGATTAAAACAAAAATCAAAACTTGCAACAGTACACGAAAAAGTAACCAATATTAGGAAAGACTATTTGCATAAAGTTAGTACAGAAATCATCAAAAACCACGATGTAATTTGTATTGAAGATTTGGCTGTGAAAAATATGATGAAGAATCATAAGTTAGCACAAGCATTTTCTGATGTTTCGTTGGGTACTTTTTACACTATGCTTGAATATAAAGCTAATTGGAATGACAAAGTAATTGTAAAGATTGACCGCTTCTTTCCAAGCAGTAAAACCTGTGGTGTTTGTAATTACATCAATCAAGACCTTACTCTAAAAGATAGAGAGTGGACTTGCAAAAGTTGTAATACAGTACACGACAGAGATTTTAACGCAAGCATAAACATTAAGAAACAAGGTTTAAAAATATTAAGCTGTGGTTCAGGAATTGAGTCGCAGGATAAACAAAAACGGAGTAAGGCGTTGCCATTAGGTGAGTCTATGACCTCCGAAGCCCATCCCATCAGCTTTGCTGTGGGTGGGTAGTTCACTTAATAGGCCCAAATATCATTGAATGATGGAGTCCATGTTTTTGCATTGTGTATCAAGTCTCTTGTTGCCATCTCTAAACAGTCTGCCTCTTCATCGTGTGCGCCTACTGGGAACTCTTTCAATGCGCTTATGAATTTATTTTGATCTTCGTCGGTCCAAAGCCTTTTCCCATGTTTATCTTTTTGGTTTGTGACCATATTTATTTTACCTTGCTCGTAATGGTACAACATTTGCTTTGTTCTGTCCTCTTTGGCAACTCCTGGAACATTTAATGATTTTACTCTGTATCCCTTTTGTTTCAAAGCGTTTATAACTGCAGGCCCCATAGTTTTGTTTTCAACTCGAATATCATCTGTATTCATTCTATTGGCGGATTCTATTGCCATGGATACAATGTCACTTGGGCTGTACCATCCTCTTTGGAATGAAAGTATATATATTTCTTTGCCATCATAAGCGACAGTCATAATTCCTGTTGGGTCGTTAGACAAGTCTGTTGTAGCGGCTGTATCTATGTATAGGCATACGAAATTCATCTGAGAAATAGAAATGCTGTGGTGAGTCTTGAAGTGTGAGACATTTATAACATTTCCATCTTTGCTTGTTGGTCGCTGTTGGTACAAGCATTGCCAAAGCCTTGGGTAATCCTTTTTTATTTGCTCCCAGTCTTTTGGGTCTTGCCATTCTGGGAATAACATATCACCTATGATCCTTGGGTCGTCTTTGTCGGAGCTATCCACTCTTTCGGCTGGTATCAAAATAACATCCCATTCGTCGGGTTCTTTGAGTAATATCCTTGCGGCCAAGTCATCCTCATGCCTTCTCGTAATGACGAATACTTCTCTTGTGTTGATATTTCTCCTTGTTTTTATTTCATTGGCATATACGGTGTCTGACTTGTCTCTTTGGTGTTTATTCTCGGCCTCAATTACTGACTTGATGATATCATCTAAGCAAATCAAATCTCCAGACCTACCTGCTACACCAGTTGTCAATCCAAATGCGAATAAAGAATCCTTGTATCCTGGTATATCGAACTGCTTGGTGTTCATTCTCCCTTTATTGGCTACAATGTGAGAATGAGGAAAAAGTATCCTATAGTAATCGGTACTCATTATTTTTTGTATCTCGATATTTTTTTCTGAGGCTAAACTTTGAGCGTATGACCCAAGAAGTACTCGGTCTTGTGGGTACTTTCCTAGGTGCCATGCCAGCCAGTATGTGAGCAGAGTGGATTTACCTACTTGAGGTGGCATGAATATCATTACTTTTTTTTTGCCAACACAATGAGTCAACTCCATTAGCCTATTGGCTGCTTTCCTATGAAACCATTTCCAGTGATAATTTCGATATGAAACTAAGTCGATGAAATAAAGCAGGTCATTCCTATACAGGTTTAGTTTAATGTCAATTTCTTGTAATATGGGATCTATTGCTTCAGACAAAATGAGTGTACTATATTACATTTATTCAAAACGAATTATGTATTTTTATAATACAAATGTATGATTTTTTGTTTAAGTCATGGTTATTTTGGACAAACTTGTATGATCGTTTCGTCTGGAATTATAATATCGATGAAGTATATTGAGTCCTCGTTGTTTTTAAGCTTGATCCTTTTGTCTGAAATTCTGATGATGCTGTCGCAGTCGTACTCATAATACCTGGTGGTACTTTCTAGTTTTACTAGGTATTTTCGTTTAGGTGGCTTGTCTTTCTTTATTTGTAGACTATATAATAAAGCTACAATTAAGAAGCTGAATATAAATGCGTCAGAAATTATAGACT
>JAGOIH010000075.1:0-2786 GCA_017995755.1 Sedimentibacter sp.
GCCGGTATTATTTGCGTAGATGCCGCAAATGCTATGCTTTACAGAGAATAAAAGCGATAGCGCATATAAAATTGGTTAATCCAAAATATTTGTGGAATTTACGTTTCGGGAACGAGACGTTTTTTTAATGACCTTTATGACCTAACCCAATTTCTTCGATGGTATATGTATGGGGACACACCTCTACTATAAGGATAGTCTCTGCGGGTAAGAGGAATGTCCCCAAATTGTGAAATTGATGGTAGGTCAAACGCACAGAATGCCAAATTTATGCGAGCAAGGCGAGCTGATAAATTTAATGCATTCCCCTGCGTATGCTGTCTTTGTGACCCGAAATGTTTCCTTAGATGTTTATAAAAAAGAGGAATGGGGACACACCTTCAAAATCGTGCGACTCTTTGAAGGATAGCTTTTGAAGGAATGTCCCCAATATATGGAGGATAAAATGAAAAGAAAAAGTATTTTAGTTTTAACACTTATTTGTATTATGGCACTGCTTCCTGGCTGCACCGGTACCGTCGAAGCAAACCCGCCTCAGTCAGAGGAACAAAACACAAAATTGCCGGCAACAGACAGAGCCGGCAATGAAATATCAATACCTGCCCACATCAACAGAATAATTTCCATATCACCTGCCAATACAGAAATATTAATCGAATTGGGCTTTGCTGATAAAATAATTGCTGCTGATGAATATTCAAAAGATATTAAGGGACTGCCTGATGGTATCCCATTGTTCGATATGATGGCACCGGATGCGGAGCAGATGGTTGCTTTAGAGCCTGATATTATTTATACCACAGGAATGGTTATGGCAGAAGGAAATGATCCTTACAAACCCATTAAGGATATAGGTATTTGTGTGGCATATATACCGGCAAGCATCAGTATAGAAGGAATTTATGAAGATATATTATTTTTTGCACATTCTCTCGGCGCTGAAAAAAAAGGTGTGGATCTTGTAAACAGCATAATAGGAAAAATTGAAGAAATAGAAGAAATAGGTAAGACAATTGAAAATAAGAAGACCGTATATTTTGAATTAGCTGAATCACCAAAACTTTACAGCTTTGGCACAGGAGTTTTTCTAAATGAAATGATTGAAATTATAGGGGCAGAAAATGTATTGGCTGAGCATGACATGTGGATTTCCATCTCAGAAGAAAATGTTATTGCTTCTGACCCGGATGTAATACTAACAAATGTAGATTATATTGAAAACCCTGTTGAAGAGATTAAATCCAGGTCCGGATGGGAAAATATGAAAGCAGTTAAAAACAATGACGTATACTATCTTGATACTAATGCAACCACATATCCGAACCACAATATTATTATCGGCTTGGAGCAAATGGCCAAAGCTGTATATCCGGACTTATATCAATGAAATTAAAATATAAAATAATATTATCCGTAATATTCAGTATTATAGTAATAATGATAGGAGTGGGATTAGGAAGTGTAAGCGTCCCTCCCACCCATATAATAAATATAATATCAAACAAAATATTTTCTGCACCCCTTCCTGCTGAGATACAAGGAACCACTTCCATATCAATAATATGGAAATTAAGACTTCCCAGGTCTCTCCTGGCATTTTTAGTAGGCGGGGCTGTAGCTGTAAGCGGTTCAGTAATGCAGTCGGTTTTAAAAAATCCACTTGCATCATCCTATACCTTGGGAGTGTCTTCAGGTGCTTCATTGGGAGCGGCAGTAGTTATGGTTACAGGGTTCAATATACCCTTTTTGGGATTTTTGACTCTGCCTGCTACCGGCTTGATATTTGGCATGGTTACAGTCTTTTCTGCTGTAAAGTTTGCATCCATGATGGATAAAAATTTAGAAACCAACACAATTATTTTGGTAGGCATGGTTTTTTCATTGTTTGTCAATGCCATATTGACTCTCATAATGTCAATTGCAAGAGACCACCTTGCCCAGCTTACTTTTTGGCAGATGGGAAGTTTTTCATTGAAGGACTGGTCAAGTGTAATAATATTGTTTCCTATAGTACTAATAGGTGTAATAATATTACAGTATTTTTCAAAAGAATTGGATATTATGACCTTTGGAGAGGACCAGGCATTCACCATGGGAGTGGATGTTCACAAAATCAAGTGGGTGCTCCTTGGTCTTTCAGCGGCACTTACAGGCAGCGCTATTGCATTTGTAGGAGTTATAGGGTTCATAGACTTAATTGCTCCTCATGTGGTTAGAAAAGTATTCGGGTCCAGCCACAGAATAGTAATTCCTATGTCAATGTTTTTCGGCGGCTCGTTCATGGTTATCTGCGACCTAATAGCCAGAACAATCATATCACCTTCCGAACTGCCGGTGGGGGCAGTCACTGCCATAATAGGCGCGCCATTTTTTGCCTATGTATACTTTTCAGGAAGAAAGGGGTTATAAATGTTAACTTTACAAAATGTTAATGCAGGTTATAACGGAATAGATGTAGTATATAATATTTCCCTCAGTGTGAAGGAGGGTGAAAATCTTTGCATCATAGGCCCCAACGGCTGTGGAAAGACGACCCTTATCAAAGCAATTTCAGGAATTATACCTCATGATGGCATAATTAAGATAGACGGAATCGATATAAATAATATGAAGAGAGAGCAGGTTGCAGAAAAAATTGCTGTTATGGCTCAGATTTCAACTGTTTATTTTTCATACAGCATTTACGAAACAGTTCTTCTGGGAAGATATCTTCATATGAAGGGCAGGACATTTAAGGAACCGTCCCTTAAGGACAAAGAATATACGGATAAGTGTTTAAAAGCTGT
>JAGOIH010000075.1:2886-4619 GCA_017995755.1 Sedimentibacter sp.
CTGTTTATTTTTCATACAGCATTTACGAAACAGTTCTTCTGGGAAGATATCTTCATATGAAGGGCAGGACATTTAAGGAACCGTCCCTTAAGGACAAAGAATATACGGATAAGTGTTTAAAAGCTGTAGGCCTTTATAATATAAAGCACAAGCAGATAAACACCTTGTCGGGAGGCCAGCTTCAAAGGGTTTACCTGGCAAGAACCTTGGTTCAAGAGCCAAGCATAATACTTCTTGATGAGCCCACAAACCATTTGGATTTAAAGCATCAGACGGAGTTAATCGACTTTTTGAGGGATTGGTCGAAGTGTAAAGGCCATTCAGTAATAGGTGTAATGCATGATTTGAATTTAGCAATTAAATTGTCTGACAATATGCTTGTACTAGACAACGGAAATATGGCTGCTTACGGCAACACAAATAAAATAATTTCATCCAATCTTCTAAATGATGTATATGATATGAATGTTACAGAGTACATGATTGATTCCTTAAGGCAGTGGGAGGCATATGATTCCTATTATAATAAAAGCAAATTACGGAAGGTAAATTAATGAGAGCTTTCAGAATAAAACGCATATACTTAGCCGGCATTCTGTGATAACGAAACAGCCGGCTATTTTTTTGTATAAGTTATTAAAAGCATTTGAATTGGGTATAATAAACTAACCATACTTTTGAAAAGGAGAAATTATGAAAAAATTATTATTGATTTTGATAGCGCTAGCTGCAATACTTACAGCATGTTATAATATAACTCCCCAGCCTGAAGTACCGGGTAACGATGAGGAAGTTTCAATAGAAGAATATTATCCTATTAAGGAAAATACGAAATATTCATATGAAGGTGAAGGAAATGAATATGCTTCTTATACAGTATTCGTGGATTATTCTTCAGATGACAGGATTCAGACAAGAACTAACAACGGGGGGACAGAAGTAGTAAATGTTCTCGAAGTTAAGGATGATCAGCTTACCTTGTTATACTCAAGAGGTGAAACATATTTTAGACAAAACTTTTTAAATGATGAATATGAAGGCGGAAAAATACTACTTAAAGGTCCCTTAAAGGAAGGAAATTCATGGGACTACGATGAAAAAACAAGTGCATCAATTACCGGCTTGTCCAAAGAAGTGGTCACCAGCCTTGGAAACTATCAGGCTCTTGAAGTTACACTGGAAGGAGAACATGGAAAAACCGTAAATTATTATGCAAAGGATGTGGGATTGGTTAAAACAATAAGCAGCGGTGAGGGTTATGAAGTATCATCAACCTTGTCGTCAATAGAAAACAATATACCCCTGATACAGACAATAACTTTATTTTATCCGAATATTGACGGTTCCCTTGATAAAATAGATGTTCAAATTCAGTTCAAAACCAACCAGGAACCTATTGATGTTATTGAAGAAGTAGTCAAAGACCTGTCAGTTTATGAGATTTTCAGCCCCAATACCAAAATAAATGAACTCCGCTTTGATAAAGAAGAAAACAGCGTTCATATTGATTTATCGAAAGATTTTATAACAGAAATGAATGCGGGATCAAGCTTTGAAGCACTTATACTTCAAAGTCTGACAAACACATTAGGCAACTACTACGGTGTACAGGAAGTTTACATAACAATTGACGGAGGCCCTTATGAATCCGGACACATAATAATTGAAGAAGGAGAGCCCTCAACAGTAAACTATGACAATGTAAATCCGGGAGAATAGTTTGACTGTCATTG
>JAGOIH010000075.1:4719-7458 GCA_017995755.1 Sedimentibacter sp.
ACTGCTATAAAAGTCCGATTATCTTCCAGTATGAAATTTCAAATAAAACAACAACCAGGACAACTATAGTTAATGGAATACCCAGACGCATTACTTCTTTTTGTCCATACATGCCGTTTTCCTCACCTTGACCTACCAAAACATCTAAATGATGAAATGGCAAAATATAGTGTATTCCAACTGATGAATATACTAATAATGTTACAGCCAACGGACTTATATTTAAAGATTCCGTATATATTACCAGTGCAGGTATTGCTATACTGATAACTGCTACAACACTGCCTATAAGCATATGAATACCCATGGATATTAATGCTGTTACTATTGCCAAAAGATAAAGATTTGAAGGAACTGATGAAGGAAGGACAGTCTGAGCAATCCATGAATTCATACCGGTGGCACCGCCCACCTTGCCTATTGCCATGGCTGCATTCAAGAATATTAAAACATGTATTGGAACATCTGCCCATTGCTTTCGTCCCAGTATATCTCCTATTCCCGGAAAACTCATTAACATTGCAATAAGCAGTGTTATCCAGCCTATATCAATTCCATGTACTGAATCTGTCAGCCATAGTACTACTGCAATCATAAGCCATGCTGCTGTTCTTTTTTCTATATTTGTAAGAGCACCTAAAGAATCAAGTTCTTCTTTTATTTCTTCTTTATTTATTTTTATTTCCTTTGATGGTTTAAATAAAATAAGTATTAATATGCATGTTATTAAACTGGCAATCAGCATCGGAGGTCCCATGTAAATAAGCCATTGCAGCCAGCTTACTGAGGTTTTTGAAGATTGTACCGCTAAAGAATTTATCAAACTGTCGCCTGTTAAAAATATCATGGAAACAGGAACAGCAGAAGCAAAAACAGTGAATCCAACCTTTATTGAATCTTCCTTTGGCATTTTGGCGCTTTTAATCACAACACTTATTACCGACATTATTATAAAAGCCCGCGGCCAGGGGTGAGGTATTATAATACTTAAAATAAATGTCAAGAAGAATATTGATATAATTACGCTTTTATAATCATTAACGAATCTCAATATAAAATTATATGCTATTCTTTCCCCCAATCCTGAACTTTTTACTGCTGAAGCAATCAAATATGCTCCAATAACCAGGTACATGGTACTGCCAAGCCATGGAGAGAGTACAACTTCAGGTTCCGCTGCTTTGAAGATTATCAGCAGCATTAGATAAAGCCCTGATGAATACCCGGTTTGTACAATTTGAAATGCCCAAAAAACTACAGTCATGAGGGTTAAAGCTAAACATATTTTCCCTTGAGATGACAAGCCGTTTAGTGGAAGAAAGTAAATTATTATTGCTAAAAAAATACCTAGAAAAAAACCGGACAGCCTTTTATTTTTCATAAAAATCCTCTTCATAATATAATAATATACCCCTTTGTTTATACCGATAATGGGCTCGTTTCATTCTCTTTATAATTTTTTTAAAACGACCAAAGGCAAAGCCTATGGTCGTTAAACTGTTGTGCTAAGATAACACCCTGCAGTCTCATTCACCAATGTATTTGCTCCCTTTGGTCGCATACATTGGGAATTCGTTGCGAATGACCTACCGCTATTTTCCAGAAAAAAACTCTGAAAAATAGGGTTAGGGCATCTTTAAAAGGTCTGCTCTGTTCTTCCGATTATTTCATCCTGCAGTGCTTTCTCCAGGTTGTTGAAATGGTCGGAATAACCTGCCACCCTGACTATTAAATCCTTGTATTCCTCCGGATTTTTTTGTGCGTCCAAAAGAACCTTTTTATCAATTACATTAAATTGAATGTGGTGTCCCATCAGTTCAAAATATGACCTTATAAGTGAAGATACATTTTCCAGCCCTTCCTCTCCTGCAATTGATGAGGGTGTAAATTTTTGATTAAGCAATGTTCCTCCCGTAGATGTATGGTCCATTTTGGCACATGTTCTTATTACTGCTGTAGGTCCGTTCACATCTGCTCCCTTTTCAGGAGATATGCCGTCAGACACCGGCTTTTCTGCTAACCTTCCGTTTGCAGAAGCACCCATTACCGAACCGAAGTATACATGGCATGTGGTTGGAAGCATGTCAATTTGATATGTTCCTCCGCACACTGCCTTTCTTCCTCTTATTGAATCCCTAGTGGTTGTAAATATATCAAGCATTATATCATCAGCATAATCATCATCGTTGCCGTATTTGGGAGTGTGGTTCAATACCAAATTCCTTATACCGGCATACTCTTCATAGTTTGATTCAAGCGCTTTTAACATATCACCCATAGAAAATCTTTTATTGTCAAATACATTGTATTTAATTGAAGATAAGCAATCGGTTATTGTTGCAATACCTACGACCTGAATGTATCTTGTGTTATATTTTGAGCCTCCTGCGTTGTAGTCCCTGCCGTTTTCCTTGCATCCGTCTGTCAATACCGACATAAATGTTGAAGGCATGTGTTTTGCAAAGAGCTTTTCTATAACATTATTTCCTTTAATTTTTATATTTATTATATAATTAAGCTGTTTTACAAAGGCATCAAATAACTCTTCATAAGTCATGAAGTCTTCAGGATTGCCTGTCTTAATCCCGATCTGTTTGTTTGTATATTTATCGAAACCATTATTTAATGTAAGCTCCAATACTTTGGGGACATTCAAATAACCTGTCAAAACATATGCTTCTCTTCCGTGACATCCTGTTTCAACGCATCCGCTGGATCCTCCGAATCGCGCATCTTCCA
>JAGOIH010000076.1 GCA_017995755.1 Sedimentibacter sp.
CCATAAAGATGACTATATGTATGAGCCATCAACTCATTTGATTTCTTGGTTGCAGCATAAAGTGATACCGGATGATCCACATTATGATTGGTTGATAATGGAACAATTTTATTGCCGCCATAAACAGAGCTTGAAGATGCATAAAGCAAATGATTCACCGGATAATTTCTACAAGCCTCTAAGATATTCACGAAACCTAATAAGTTTGAGTCCACATAAGCATAAGGATTCTCAATAGAGTACCGCACTCCTGCCTGAGCCGCCATATTTATAACGTGAGTGGGACGATAAGTTTCAAAGATACTATCAACTGATGCTTTGTCTTTCAGGTCTACTTTTTGAAAACTAAAGCTGTCATATCCACCTAAGATTTCAAGCCTTGAATCTTTTAGGGTTGGATCATAATAGTCGTTCAAGTTATCAATCCCTATAACTTCATAGGATTGATCAAGTAATTTCCTTGTAAGGTGAAATCCGATAAAGCCGGCTGCACCTGTTATTAATATTTTCATAAGATTTCTCCAATTGTATTTCTATTATTAATTTTTTATATCACAGTTTATAGAATAATCAAGAAATTGCTCTGCTTTTTACAAACTATATTGACTGGTGACTTTGTTAAATTCAGGAAATATTTATTTTAAGACATTACAGTACATTTTAAATCATTTTCGTATTAGAATCAAGGTGAAAATAAGTTTTTTCCATATTTTTGCTAATTCTACATAATAGATTTTTAAAAGGCATGCTTAGTCCCTGCTAAACAAGTTTCTGGTATATACCTATTGGGTTGGTTGTGGTGATTTATCTATTGGTATGGTTTTCCATATTAAAGATTTCTAATAAGGAATAAATATTTGTATGTGTTGTATAGATTATATTTCAATAAATATGATATAAGCTGATGTCTTTTCTTGCCGGATTTTGAAATTTCATTAATTAATTTATTTTTTAGCTGCTTGTCTTCTAACAACACACTCAGAGGGATGCCTTGCTCTATTGCAGAATTTAAACTACTTACATATGCATATCTTAAATGTTTTTCAAAGAAATCATAAACATCTGCCTGGGTTTTTTTGTCGATATTGTCATTGGCAAAGTCTTTGTACCTGTCGCCTATTTTGACTAAATCAGTGCACTTTTTTATATTTTTGGTATGCATAAAAGACCCTTGTCTTTGAACATAATTATAGAAGCATAAATCAATTGCTTTTATCCTTTTTGCAAAATATAATGCCCTCGGGATAAATTCAAAATCTTCATGATATATATCTTCACTAAACCATAAATTGTTATCAATCAGGTACTCTCTGCGGAACAAATAAAGCCACGCTACAAAATTAAAATTCTTTCTTACCAGCCATTGAAAACCGCTTAAACAATCACCTATGTTTCCTCGTCCGTCGTTACATTTTCTTATAACAATACTTCCTTTATCATCTACTAACCTATAGCTGCCTTGAACTATATCTAAATTTTCTTGTTCAGCTGCATTGTATAAAGCTTCAAGGGAGTTTTCATTAATATAATCATCTCCGTCAATAAAAATAACATATTTGCCTGTTGCATTCTTCAAACCATAATTTCGGGCAGAAGCACAGCCGCCATTATCCTTTTGCAGCAGTTTTATTCTTTGATCTAAATGCATATATTTTTTGATTATTTCTACGCTTTTATCCTTGCTTCCATCATCCACATAGATGATTTCCATATCAATATTCTGTTTTATTATTGATTCGATATTTTTTGTCAAATACTTCTCGATCTTGTAAACTGGAACTATTACACTTACTTTATTGTCTTCACGATTTAACATTCAGCCATTCTCCATAATATTTGATCGTTTTGGTTAATCCATCATTTAATGATACTTTCGGTTCCCACTTCAAAGATTCTCTAGCTAAACTGATATCTGGTTTTCGTCTCATCGGATCATCCTTGGGTAATTTTTGAAATACTATTTTAGATTTTGAACTTGTTAATCTTATAATTGCTTCCGCAAGTTCTAAGATGTTGTGTTCTTCAGGATTTCCTATGTTTACAGGACCTGTAAAGTTGCTTTCTGTATCCATCATTTTTATCAAAGCTTCAATTAAATCATCAACAAAACAAAAGCTTCTGGTCTGACTGCCGTCACCGTAAATTGTTATATCTTCATTTTTAAGTGCTTGAATAATGAAGTTTGACACTACTCTTCCGTCATTGAAGCTCATTTTAGGACCGTAAGTATTAAATATTCTTGCAATTTTCACAGAAACATTGTACTTGCGATAATAATCCATAAAAAATGTTTCAGCAGCTCTTTTACCCTCATCATAACATGATCTCAATCCCAACGGATTAACATTTCCCCAATAATCCTCTTTTTGAGGATGCACTTGAGGGTCTCCGTAAACTTCACTGGTACTAGCTTGCAATATTTTAGAATTAGTGCGTTTTGCCAGTCCCAACATATTAACCGATCCAAATATGCTTGTTTTGGCAGTTTTGATGGGGTCGTGACTGTAATGAACCGGACTTGCAGGACATGCTAAATTATAGATTTCATCACATTCAACATATAGTGGAGTTACTATGTCATGCCGGATGAATTCAAAATAATTATTATTAAACAAATGTCTGATATTTTCTTTGCTGCCGGTAAAAAGGTTATCAACACAGATAACATCATTTCTCTCGATCAATAATCTTTCGCACAGATGCGACCCTAAAAATCCTGCTCCGCCTGTTACAACTATTCTCTTAGCCATAATTATATTTGATGTGTCGGTTTAACACATCATTGCCCCCTCTTGTTTATTAGATTAAAAACTTTTTTGTTGAAATATTTCACTAAGTCGGTAAAGTAATTCATTTCTTCCACCTTCATCAACAGCATCAAAACAAAATATATTGATGCTCCTGCTGCTGCAGATGCTGCAATTGATAAAAGAGTTATAATTTTGCCTGGTTCAAATGATGAATTTAAATAATTAAATGTAAAATAAACTAAAAGCCCCATAACAACTGAACTGATACAGGATTTAATCAATATAGTCAAACTGTCTTTTAATCCTAAATTGCCCAAACGTATTCTTAAAAAATAAAAAAACAAGGGCAATGTTATGATGTCTGATAGACTGGCAGCAAGTGCAAGACCGGCATGTTCTAAAGGTTTGATTAAAATTGTACTGAAAATTATGCATGCAAAGACAGTCAAAAAACTGATATACATTATGGCTTTGGTTTCTTTCATGGAGTAGAATACTTTTGTTATAACATCTCGCAAGGCAACAGCTGCCAACCCTATGGAATACATCTGCAGCGCAGCAGATGTCATAAGGGTTGATTGGCTGCTGAATTCTCCTCTTTGATAAACAAAAAATATTGCAGGCTCAGACAATATAATTGCACCCACAGATATGGGAATAAACAGTATTATTATGATGGTGATAGCTTTGGAAACTAATCTTTTGATGGTATTTATATCGTTTTTTGCCATACTGCTTGAAAGCATGGGATAAATCATAGTGGTTAAAGCAACGGTAAATATATAAAAAATAAAGTACCTTATGACACCCGAATAATTCAAGGCTGATATGCTGCCTTCAGCTAAATTTGATGCAAATGCTTTATTGACAAAACTATTTATCTGAATTGTCATGCTGCTGATAAATATTGGAACCAATATACTGAAAGCTTGCTTGATTTCAGGTGTTATCTTCAGTTCATACTTGTAAACATATCCGTTTTTATAAGAAAAAAATAATAACAGCGACAACTGTGCTATATATGACAATATTGTGCCGTAAATCAAAATTTCTTTGCCCAATTTGCTACTTATATAGACTACCAATAGCTGAGTGCTGCTGATTATCAGAGTAGATATATTGGATGCAATAAATTTATTGTGACAGTTTAAATAGGATATAAGTATTTGTACAAAAACATTGATTGATATGGAAAAAACAGTTACTTTTAAGAATCTGTTTGTAAGGTTGTAAACTTCTCCTTCAAATCCTGGTGCAGCCAAGCTTACTATCTGATTGTTGAATAGAACACCTATAAAGGCACATATTATGGCAATTGTAATGGCTATGGATATAATATTGTTGTTAAACCTCTTGGCATTGTCTTCTCCACTCTTTACTCTTACTTCCGTATAGATTGGGGTATATGATACAGATAATGAAACAATCCACCCAAAAACAATTCCGGGTATGGCTATAGCCATCAAATATGCATCAACAACATATGATGTGCCATAAAAGTAAGCTAAAACAATTTCTCTGGCAAATCCTAACAATTTTGAACCCAAGCTTATCATTGTTATTATTATGGCTGTTGTTTTTATGGTTGACATTATTTCCTCGCGTTGATCTCATGTTGCAAAACTACCGCAACACAAACCTGTTATTCTCATTGTTGTTCTTTAAATTCTATGGCTCTGCATGAAATATCCTTGTATGAAAAAAATTTCATTCCCTCCGATTCGGCTATTTCCCTCATATGATCCAGCTCGTCTTTGTTGTTTATCAAACTCATCAATAATTTATAAATTTCATCGACACTGTTTCCATATAAAAATTTACAGTTGCCACCTAAATCCACATGATTTGTTCCTTCCCAGTGTCTAACAATCAAGGGAATTCCCAATCCTGCTGCTTGTTCCCATAATACCGAATGCCTGCCGGGAAAGACAACTAAATCTGATGCAGCGAAATACTTATAACTTTCTGATGATTTTATCCATCCTACATACTGTACTTTAACTCCATCTGCTAACTTATTAATTTCATCTTTCAATTCTTTTATTACAGAACCAAAAACTATAAGTTTTAAATTATCATAGTCTATTTTCTGAACAGCTTCCATTAAATCCAGAATCTGTCTTTTTTCTTTGTCAATTTTACCGCCGGTAATAATCAATAAATCTTCGTTTTTTATATTGTATTTGTTTCTTACTTCATGTTTGATGTCCGGGTCTTTAGCTTCTGTTACTTTTTCATCATCTGCCCCCATGACAAGCAGTTCAATTTTTTCTTTCGGAAGTTTATAAACGTCTCTTAAGAAATCCACTCTGGTAGGAATAACCCCATAGAATTTTTTAGTATAAGGCTCTATTTGATGAGCACAATATTTCCAGATTATTTTATGAAGAATATTTTTGGACAAAAAATTTCTTGCACTGTTGGAAAAATCGGCGTGGTTGTCTACATATATTCGTGTGTTCGGATGAAGTTTCACATATTTGACAACATGCTTTATATCAAGGAACTGACAACCGTGGGCAAATATAATATCCGGTTGTGTTTTGCATATTGTTTCATATGTATTGGTGTAGGTTCTTAGAGTTTTGCTGTATTTTTTCTTTGAATAATTTAGCCTCGTGACAGGTATGCCATATTCATTTATATAGCTGCCTGATTCATTCAACAAATTAGGATTTCCGTCCTTGTCAAAAGAAACCAATGATGCGATTATTTCAACATCCAAGCCCATATCCTTATGAAACTTAGGCAACATGTTTTCTTGGTAAGAATAATTATCAATATAAAAACTTGCTAAACATAAATGTAGTATTTTCAAAGTTGTACTCCTTAATTACTTAATGTGGAATTTTAAATTTTTCAATGTTATTGAAATTTAAAGCAGCAGCTTGAAGAGCTGCATCATCCATATTCCACCAATTGCTTTTTATTAAAATATCTATTGTTTCATCATCAAATCTTTTGCGAATTAATTTAGCAGGGTTACCTGCCCATATTTCATAATCGCCCACATCTTTTGTAACTACAGAGCCCATTCCAATAATGGCACCGTTACCTATTTTGATTCCACCTTTAATTAAACAATTATTACCTATCCATACATCATTGCCAATTATTGTTTTTTGTCCTGTTTCAAATTCATGTTCAGAAAAATTCTTTCTCATTATATTTTTACCTTCATGAAATACTGGTGAAGTTGATACCCAATCTATGGGGTGACGATGTCCGCCAATAATGCAATTATCTGCAATTGAGCAAAAATTACCTATGTCACAGTTAAAAACCGAGCAATAATTTGTTATATATGTGTATCTTCCTAATGTAGAATTAACAATATGAGAACCTGAGCATACCTTAGCTGTTTTATCTATTGTAGAATTTTTGATTGCAGGTATATGAAGTTTTTTTATTAGCTTAGAAATCAAAAAGCTTAGATTCATAAATCCACCACCTTAAACTATTTCAATTTTATTTTTTATTTACATCTAACCAATACTCCTTAATTAGAGTTATTAAAACCCCAATAAACAAACCTATCGACAATCCTATTGCTGTATTTAATGCAATGCTTGGACTGCTCTTAAATGTTGGAGCAACAGGAGGTGAAGGCAAATATATATTAGCTGTTACTGAACTTACTATATTTGATTCCAATTTTTTTACTTTACCGGTTTCATAATATTCTTTTACAGACTGTAATTCTTCTTCTAATTCCGTTAGAAACATATTATTCATCCTAATGTGATTTTCTATTTCATTTATTGATTGCTTATTTTGTATAATATCACTCTCAATACTTATATAATTAGGATTTATTGCATTTATAGGTATAACATAATCAATTGATTCATTTAAACTTCTTTTTATATCTATACTGCTGCCTTCTTGTGATAATGATTTCGGAATTTCATTCAATAGTTCTTCGTTCCTTTTTAAAATTTCTTTATTACTATTTAACTGTTTTTCTAAATTTTTATTTTGCAGAGTAAATTCATTGTAGTAATTATTAATAGCTACTTCTTTTATCATTACGTCAATAAAATCCAAATAACTTTTATATAGATTTTGGGCCAATTTTAACGACTCTTCAGGGGTTCTTTCAGATACTATAATTTCGAAGCTGTTTTGTTTTACTCCAGAAGCAGCTTTTGTCTCTAAAATTGTTACTTTCCCTCTCAAATCTTCTATACTGACATCATTATCATAATCCATGTATTTTATTGTGTTAGCAATAACATCATTGCTTTTTATTAAATTAAGATATTGACTATTATCAAAAAAAGGCAACTCATATTCACCATATCTTGTTGTATAAGTTTCCGGCATGCTAATTATTATATTTAGCTTTGTTTCATATGTGGGAATAATCACAAACTTGCTATATAAGGCTACAATTAATCCAACTATCAATGATAAACTTATAATCATTTTTTTCCTTTTCCATAAAACTAAAAATATTTCTTTTAAATCAGTTTGATATACATAATACTGAACTTCTTTTTCATTTTTGTTCATCTTATTTACTCCTCGTATAATATGTTTAGAACTACTTTTTAAGTGTTCTAAACATTAATTTATTTTTAGCAAATGCAATAACTAATTGAACTAATTTATGGCTATCGACTCTGTTGATCTAACTTATGTACT
>JAGOIH010000077.1 GCA_017995755.1 Sedimentibacter sp.
ATGGAGGCGGTGGGAGTCGAACCCACGTCCGAAAATATTTCCACAAGACTTTCTCCGAGTGCAGACCATAATTTGAGTTTCGCTCCGATTACCGCCTATGGCCAAGCTGTAATCTTTGCTATCTCCGATTGTTCAGCTTAAGGTCGAAGAGCCCCTCAAGCAGTTCCCTGATTTAAATGATGCCCCGGTTTAACCTACAGGCCGGTTAAGCGGAACAAGCTGCAGCAATTAAGCTGCGTAAGCTAAATTATTTTCGTTTGCGTTTATTGTTTTTGCCGCTTTTAACGTTGTTTGGCGCAACGACTCGCTTATCTTACTTCTATATCCCCGTCGAAACCATTTACGCCCCCGAAATAAAGGGGTCAGTTAATGATTACTTCTTTAACAATCTTAGAAGATTAAGCTTAAACAAAACTTAATAATATTATCTGCTTAATTTCTAAACCTATTCTATCACATATTTTAAATTAATGCAAAATCTATTTCTGCTTTTGCTATACTGACCTTATCTACTCTGATTTTAACAGCGTTGCCGATTTTAAATACCTTACGGCTGCCCTGACCGAAAAGTTCCTTTTTCTCGTCATCATAAATATAGTAATCATCAACCATGTTTGAAATATGAACAAGTCCTTCTACTGTGTTTTCAAGCTCCACGAAAATTCCGAAGCTGGTTACCCCTGAAACAACACCCTCATATTCCTCACCGATTTTATCAGACATAAATTCAGCAATTTTGATTTTTTCAGTATCTCTTTCAACCTCGTCTGCAATTCTTTCCATTTTTGAAGACTGTTCAGCAACCACCGCCGTTCTTTCAAATAGCTTTTGGAGAGCTTGTTCAGAGTATCTTCCGTTTATCTGGCCCTTGATAATCCTGTGTATCTGCAGGTCCGGATATCTTCTTATGGGAGATGTAAAGTGACAGTAATAATTTGCAGCCAGACCGAAGTGAGTTGATGAATCAGGTGAATATATTGCTTTTTTCAAGGACCTAAGCATCATGGTATTAATCAGGGATTCTTCTTTAGTATTTTTAATTTTGTTTAAAAGCTGCTGCAGCTCCTTTGGATGAATATCATTGCCTTTTAGTGTGTAGCCGAAGTTATGAATGAATTTGCTGAATTCATACATTTTTTCTTCGTCCGGGTCCTCGTGGACTCTGTAAACAAAGGGCATGTTTAGCCAGTAATAATGCTCTGCAACTGTTTCATTACATACAAGCATAAATTCTTCGATTATCTTGTTTGAAGTTCTTCTTTCATACTTTGTAACATCAATTGCCCTGCCCTCTTCATCGGTTATGATTTTTCTTTCTGGAAATTCAAAATCAATGGCCCCTCTCAGGTCCCTTTTTCTTCTCAGTATCAGGCTTAATTCTTCCATTGTTTTAAGCATGGGAACTATGTCTTTATATTTTTCAATCAGTTCTTCATTATTGTTTTCAAGAATATCCGTCACATCTTCATAGGTCATTCTGTAACGGTTGTTCATTATGCTTTCAAATATCTTATAGTCTATTACTTTGCCTTCATTATTTATAATCATCTCAACGGAAAGTGTAAGCTTATCCTCCCCGGGATTCAAACTGCATACTCCGTTTGACAGTTCCTTTGGAAGCATTGGGATGACCCGGTCTGTCAGATATATGCTGGTTCCCCTTTTAAGGGCTTCTTTGTCAAGCTTCCTGTCTTCCTTCACATAATGAGTTACATCGGCAATATGCACACCTAAGAAGTATTCACTGTCATTCAGCTTTTTTGCATAAACCGCATCATCCAAATCCTTTGCATCGCTGCCGTCAATGGTAATTATATCAAGGCTTCTTAAGTCTTTTCTGCGTTTCAGTTCTAATTCATGTATTCCTTCTTCAGATACTCTTTTTGCTTCCTTTATTACATCCTCGGGGAATACCTGCCTTACCTTCTTAGCCAGGAGGACCGCATCAATATGGGTCTTGGTATCTTCACTGTCCCCTATTACCTCAACTATTGTGCCTTCAGGGTTCTTTCTCTGGTCAGGCCACTCGGTAATTTTTACGGAAACCTTGTTGTTTTCTTCTGCATTGTTAAATTCTTCTCTTGGGACAAATATATCAAAGGCAATTCTTTTGTCATCAGGCACCACAAAGCCAAAGTGCCTGCTTTTTTGAAATGTTCCTATTACATATTGATTGGCTCTCTCTATTATTCTTATAACTTTTCCTTCAGGGCTTTTGACATCTTCCAAGACCTTCATAGGTCTAACGATTACCCTGTCTCCGTGCATTGCACTGTTCATGTCCACCGGAGAAATGAAGAGGTCCTTTAAGTTCTTGTCATCGGGTATCAAAAAGGCATATCCTTTTTGATTTCCCTCCAGGGTGCCCGTAACCAGATTCATTTTTTCCGGCAGGCCGTATCTTTCAGACCGGGTAAATATTATTTTCCCTTCATCTTCCAGTTCGTTCAAAGCTGTTAAAAGTGCTTTTTTCATCTTACCTTCAACTTCAAATGCTTGAAGAAGTTCTTTGAATGTTAAGGGCTTATATGCTTCATCCTTCATAAATGCCAGTATTTTATCTTTAAAATTCATGTATTTCTCCTGAGTTATTTCTTTTTTCCGCCCCCGCCCATCTTGTTTAACAAATCAATATCATAGGAAACAATATTGACCTTTCTTTGGCTGCCGTGAATTTCTGCAAGCTGTATTATTCTTGTGATTAACTGTTTAAATGATATTCCCTTTCCTTCCCAAAGATAAAAGGAAATTGATCCTGGAATAGTGTTAATTTCATTTACAAATATATTGTTGCCATCTAAAAGAAAATCTATTCTTGCATTTCCGCAGCCGTCCACTGCCTTGAAGGCTTCCATAGCATAATACTTTATTTGATTTTCAATTTCTTCATCAATTTCAGCAGGTATTCTTTTTTTTGATTCACTTGAATCCTTCTTTTTATTCACATATTTATCTTCATAGGTCAGGAATTCTTTCCATCCCACCGGCTCTTCGCAAAGGGAAGTTTCAAGCTCGTCTTCGTACCCTAGAACGGCGCAGTTAATTTCACGCACATTTTCGATGCATTTTTCCAGTATTATTTTTCTGTCATAGGACATGGCAACATCAATAGCAAATAATAGTTCATCCAAATTTTTTGCCTTGTTTATACCGACGCTTGAACCTAAATTGGCAGGCTTTACAATCAGGGGATATCCTATATTCTCTGCCCGCTTGATGATTTCATCCTTGTTTTCTACAAAACTGCTTCTGTAAAACCAGGTATAATCCACAACAGGCAGGCCATAGCTTTGAAATACTTTCTTCATTATAATCTTATCCATTCCCACTGCAGAGCATAATACGGAGCCAAAGGCATAAGGAACCCCGTTCATTTGAAACAAGCCCTGCAGAGAACCGTCTTCCACATTTGTGCCGTGAACAGCGGGAAATACAACATCAATTTCATATACAGAGTACTTTTTCCCGAAAATACCGGTTTTAAGTTCAGGATGAGGATAAAGAATCAGTTTCCCCTCTTTAAATCCCGGTAAAACTTCATATGCATCTTCCAGCTTTTTAGCCTTAAAATTGTTTATGTCATGGAGACTTTCGCCAACCAGCCACTTGCCGTCCTTTTGTATATAGATTATCCTGGGTTCATAAATAGTTCTGTCTATGTTTTCAAAAACCTGCATACCTGTAATTATAGAAACTTCATGTTCGACGGATTTTCCGCCGATGATAATACCTATTTTTTTCATGGCTTCCCTCCATATTATTTTTCGTCGTATGTGTCGGGCAGATCATTTTCAAAAAGAACCGCGTCATTGACTTTTGTGATAGTTTTCAATACTTCTGTAGCTTCATTCAATGAATTAACCACATACAAATTATCTTCATTGAAATTATGCTTTTTCATGCCTTGGTATATGGGCAGGGTCCGCTTTTTCCCCACTAATATTGCAATATCACAAACCACTGCAATATATTCTCCCAATTTGAAATTTTCACTTTCTTCTATGCTGCCTAATTCAATCATTCCGGGCGTAACTATTATCTTTCTCCTGTCTGTAAAAGAATTCAGTACATCCAAGGCAGCCTTTGCTCCGTCCGGGTTTGAATTAAATGCATCATCTATGACCACTACACCTGTGCCCTGGTCTATGAGCTGAAGCCTGTGCTCAACCGGTTCCAGCTTAGATATTCCTCTTTTTATTTCATCCAGAGACAATCCTAAAATAGATGCAGCTGCTGCACCTGCCAAAATATTCAGGATATTGTGCCTTCCCAAAAGTTTTGTTTTGCATTCTATTGTCCCCAGGCTCTTGATGCATAAGGTAAATGACGAGCCAAGGCTGTCAACGTGAATGCCGGTTGCAAATACATCTGTTTCTTCAATATTGTCAATTCCGTAGAGTACTTTCTCCTTGAAAGTTTTATCAGCAAGTTTTTTTACAAATTCATTGTCGTAATTAAAAATTGCTATTCCATCATCAGGAAGATTTTCAATAAGTTCATATTTGGTTCTCATTATATTGTCAATAGACTTAAACGTTTCCAGGTGGCAGGGTCCTATTGAAGTTATAATGCCCAGTTTTGGGTTTGTAAGTTTTGCTACTTCGTCTATGTCTCCTGTTTTGCTTGCACCAAGCTCGGCAATGAAAACATCATATTCGCCGCTTAATTCATTGTTTATTATTTTGCTTATTCCCATAGGTGTATTGTAGCTTTCCGGTGTTTTTAAAACTTTATACTTTTCCCTTAATATGGTTTCGGAAATGTATTTAGTGCTTGTTTTTCCGTAGCTGCCTGTTATGCCTATAGAATAAATGTTCATCTTTTTAATTTTTTCGGAAGCTTGAATATAGTATCTTTTATTTATTCTTTCCTCAACGGGCTTTGATATGAAATTTGCTCCGTAAATGTACAATGATGAAAAATAGTAAATCACGGTCAGAATCCCTGCCCATACAGGAAGATAGGACAATATATCCTTTGTAATCCATCTGACAATCAATATAGTCAATACCAGGTCAAATACAAGCAGAAAATATGCCGCACCGTACAATCGTTTAGCTCTTGGTGTGAATACCAGGGGTTTTTTTGATTCTTCCTTTTCAAGGTTATTTTTAATCAGGAAGAATATTGATATTCCGGCATATATCAAAGGATAGATAATTGTTTTCTCTATAGGAGAAGTAACTGCTAGGATTACCGAAATAATTATTAAAACAATTGTATATATTTTATCATTTCTTGTATGAAACCTATCTTTGTTATTTTCAATCCAGTTTAGGAACTTATCGCTGTCGTATCCTTCCAGCTGCATTATATGAAGGCTTTGTCTTATTTTAAGTCCGCATAAATACAACCAAAATAATAAATATAGACTTACTATAATCTGCATTTTCACTCTCCTAAATCCTCTTTTAAGAATACATTTATTACTGCTCTGAACTGGTCATAATTATCAACGTATGAATAATGCCCGGCCCCTTTCAATAAAACCAGACCACTGTCAGGAATTTCTTTTTCCATTAACCTGCCCATATAAACAGGGGTGTCTTCATCATTTTCTCCCCAAATCAACAAGGTGGGCGCTTTAATAAGCCTTAAAAGGCCAAATAAATTATCATTTATTACCTTGACCATTGTTTGGCGCATAACTCCGTCGGAATCTCTGTAATCTTGAGAGCCGAATTTTTTATAGAATTTATCCATTTTTTCTTTTTTATTTTTTGCAGGTAAAGCCTTGTAAATCTTTTTAAGAATTTTAAACCAGTATACTTTTATGTAATATTTAGCCTTCCTTTTAGGAATTATTCCTGCACTGTCAATAAGTATCAGTTTTCTTACAACTTCGTATTTGCTTGCTAATATTATCGAAATCCTGCCTCCGTGAGAATGGCCGAATACTATCAGTCCGCTTAAATTTAACTTTTGGATGAATTTATATATGCATTCGGCATAATCATAGGAATTCCACGGAACTTCAGGAATGCCGCTTTTTCCGAATCCCGGCAGATCCACTGATATGACTCTGAATTTATCTTTTAATATATTTCCAATCGCCATCATGGTTTGAATGCTGCCGCCCCATCCATGGAGCAGCAAAACACTTTTCCCGTTACCCTCATCTGTGTAGTTGATATTTAGACCGTCAATATCAATATACATCCTAACCCCCCATATAATTATATGTCAATTAATTGAAATGATTATATCACCAAAATAATACATCTGCAAGAAAAAAGACCTCTCTTAAGAGAGGCCGCAATTCTAATTTTTATTTAAATTATTCCGTTTCCTAATAAGGAACCAAATATTAATGATACAACAGTTATTAGTTTTATTAATATATTGATTGAAGGTCCGGATGTATCTTTAAAGGGGTCTCCTACCGTGTCTCCAACTACTGCAGCCTGGTGGGCATGGCTTCCTTTGCCGCCATGTTTGCCGCCTTCAATATATTTTTTTGCATTGTCCCATGCTCCTCCTGAATTTGACATGAATACTGCCATAAGTACACCTGTAACCAATGCACCTGCCTGTAATCCGCCTAAAGCTTCTTTTCCCAGCAAAAATCCAACTGCCAAAGGAACTATGACTGCCAAAAGTCCCGGAACAACCATTTCTTTTAATGCAGCCTGAGTTGAAATATCAACGCATTTTTTATAATCAGGCTTTGTGGTACCTTCCATAACTCCAGGCATCTCTCTGAATTGTCTTCTTACTTCTTCTATCATTGAGAATGCAGCCTTGCCGACAGCACTCATTGTAATTGCAGTGAATAAAAACGGAAGCATTCCGCCAATGAATAGACCGGCTATTACTTTTGGTTCAGTTAAGCTTATAGATGTAATTCCTACTGCCTGAGTGTATGAAGCAAACAAAGCAAGTGCCGTTAAAGCTGCTGATCCTATTGCAAATCCTTTGCCTATTGCAGCTGTTGTATTTCCCACAGCGTCCAGTCTGTCTGTAATTTCTCTTACTTCATGAGGCAGCTCGCACATTTCGGCAATACCGCCGGCATTGTCAGATATAGGTCCGTAGGCATCAACTGCTATTGTCATACCGGTAGTGGACAGCATCCCTACTGCTGCCAATGCTATGCCGTACAAACCTCTTATAGCATCAACACCTTCCGGAGTATAACCTGCAATTGCATATGCTCCTATTATACCGATTGCCAAAACAATTGTCGGAAATGCGGTAGATCTCATACCTACAGACAAACCGCTTATAATTGTAGTTGCTGCTCCTGTTTCAGATTGAGCTGCTATTTCTTTTACATATTTATATTCATCGGA
>JAGOIH010000078.1 GCA_017995755.1 Sedimentibacter sp.
TATCTTGGAGTTGTGGAAGTAACCCAGAATATTAAGCCTATACAGGAAATCACGGGAGAAAAAAGACTGGTGGAAGACTAATACACCCTTCATGTCATCCTGAGCGTAAGCGAAGGATCTCATAATTATTGAAAACATGAGATTCTTCAGGCTGCGCCTTCAGAATGACAAGTGTTGTATACTTTGTCAGCAGCCTGAAGGGGATAAAGTCCCCTTTTTTATTGTTTTTTGGATTAGATAAGTATATAATTGAAATTAAAGGAAAAGACGTGTCCATGTTGAAAGGGGAGAGTTATGGAAAAGAAATATGTTCTTGCACTAGACCAAGGCACAACAAGCTCAAGGGCAATACTATTTGACAGAAACGGCAGAATAGTAAATATATCTCAAAAAGAATTCACTCAATTATATCCCAATCCAGGCTGGGTTGAGCACAACCCTTTAGAAATATGGGAAACTCAGTTAAATGCTGCAAAAGAAGCAATAAAATATATAGATGTTTCTGAAATTGCATGCATAGGTATTACCAATCAAAGAGAAACTACAATTTTGTGGGACAAAAATACAGGTAAGCCCGTATACAATGCAATAGTATGGCAAAGCAGGCAGACTTCCGATATTTGCGATGATTTAAAAAAATCAGGCTTAGAACCCTACATAAAAGAAAATACGGGATTAGTTATTGATGCTTATTTTTCAGGGACAAAAATAAAATGGATTTTGGACAATGTGGAAGGAGCCAGGGAAAGAGCCGAAAAGGGTGAAATATTATTTGGAACCGTGGATACTTGGCTTTTATGGAATTTAACGGGCGGCAAAGCACATATAACAGATTACTCCAATGCTTCAAGAACTATGATTTACAATATAAAAAATCTTCGGTGGGATGAAAAAATTCTTGGTATATTGGATATTCCTAGTGAAATACTGCCTGAAGTAAGGCAGTCATCAGAAATATATGCTAATACCAATGCTGAAATTTTCGGTGCAGAAATACCAATATCAGGAATTGCGGGAGACCAGCAAGCTGCCCTCTTTGGTCAGCTCTGTTTTCAGGAAGGCATGGTAAAGAATACATATGGTACGGGATGCTTTATGCTTATGAATACAGGTGAAAAAATAGTTCAATCTCACAAGGGGCTCATTACTACAATCGCATGGGGCTTACAAGGGAAGGTCGAATATGCTTTGGAAGGCTCTGTATTTGTGGCAGGTGCAGCAATACAGTGGTTAAGGGATGAGCTTAAAATAATACATGAAGCAGCTGATTCCGAATATTTTGCAAATAAGGTCAAGGATACAAAAGGTGTCTATGTTGTGCCTGCATTTACGGGGCTTGGTGCCCCTTATTGGGATATGTATGCAAGGGGAGCAATTGTAGGGTTGACAAGGGGAGCAGGCAGAAATCATATAATAAGGGCAACTCTTGAATCAATTGCTTATCAAACTAAGGATATAATTGAAGCAATGATTGAAGATTCAGGAATCAATTTAACGGTATTAAAGGTTGACGGAGGGGCATCGGCAAATAATTTTTTAATGCAATTTCAGTCAGATATACTTAATGTAAATATTGAAAGACCTGAGATTACAGAGACTACCGCACTTGGAGCCGCATATCTTGCAGGCCTTGCAACAGGGTTTTGGAAATCAAAAGGGGAAGTTATTCAAAACTGGAGCATGAACAAAAAGTTTAAACCGTCAATTAATGACGACGAGAGAAATAGATTATATAATGGCTGGAAGAAAGCAGTAGAAAAAGTAATGAATTAGACGTTTGTCGTCAAGAACATAGTCCATCGGGGACGGTTCTTTCTGGTCAATCGATGACAGTACCCCCGTCCCCTTGTCATCCTGAGCGAAGCGAAGGATCTCCGCAACATGTCATCCTGAGCGAAGCGAAGGATCTCCGCAACATGTCATCCTGAGCGAAGCGAAGGATCTCAGGTTTTAAAAGATGAGATTCTTCGAGCTAAAGCTCTCAGAATGACACGCAGCTTATTCATAGCAATAACACATAGAAATTACACAGAATATGGAGGAATAGATGAAGACAGAATTTTTTATAAATAACAGAGCAAAATTTGCAGAAAAAATGGATGATTATTCTACAGCAGTATTTTTTTCCGGAAAGGCACCGAGAGAAAGTGCTGACCAGCAATATTCATTTTCTGTAGACAGAAATTTCTTTTATTTAACCGGAATAGACAGGGAGGATATGGTTTTAATAATCAGCAAAATTGCAGGCAAAGTAGATGAAACGTTGTACATACCGCCTGTAGATGAGCATTTCGAGAAATGGTACGGTATCCTCATGAGAAAAGAAGAAGCAATCAATGTCTCAGGTATAAAAAAAGTTGAAGACAGAAATGATTTTCTTAAACAGTTTGCCGCTAAATTATCATCTGCAGACAGGCCTGATAATGTGTATATTTTTTCATATATTACAGATGTAGAAGAGCCTTATGACTGTTACAGAAATTTTGCTCATTGGATGAGAAATCAATATCCTGCCGTAAATATAAAGAATTCGCTGGATATAATGATTGATTTAAGAAGTTCTAAGTCAGAAGAAGAAGTTGAAGAAATAAAAACTGCCATAAGTTATACAAAAGATGCCTTAGAATTTGTAATGAAGAATTTAAAGCCCGGAAAGTTTGAATATCAAGTCAGAGCAGATTTTGAATATCAGCTTATGCTTAGAAATTCAAGACCAAGCTTTCATATAATCGGTGCTTCATCAGGTAATGCGGTAATATTACACTATGTTGATTTGCAGCGTAAAATGGAAGACGGCGATATGATACTTTTGGACCTTGGTGCCTTGTCAAACAATTATGCCTCCGATATTACAAGGACATATCCCGTAAACGGCAAGTTTACACAAAGGCAAAAGGATATTTATAATGTTGTTTTGGGAGCACAGGATGTTACAATCGATGCAATGCATGTGGGAGTCTCAGAAACAGATGTAAACAATAAAGTTAAAGCTTACTTTGCAAAGGAATTAAAAACGCTTAAATTAATAAAGGATGATTCTGAGGTTGACAAATACTATTATCATGGAGTAGGCCATCCATTGGGATTGGACGTTCATGATTTAAGAAGAAGAGACAAAACGATGCAGGAAAACAATGTGTACACCGTTGAGCCTGGCCTTTATATAAAAGAAGAAGGAATAGGTATTAGAATTGAAGATGATGTTTGGGTAACAAAAAACGGCATCATTAATTTATCGAAGGATATTATTAAGACAGTAAATGATATAGAAAATTTCATGAATAGCAGATAGACTTAATTAACTTAAATGAGGTGTATCAGTGACTAAAAACAAAAGAATAGTCGGGTTTATTTTTGGAATCTTAGCAGCGATTACAATAAATCTTCTTCCATTAAGAGGCATTTCTCCCCAAGGGAAAATGTCTCTTGGATTAACCTTGATGACTGTTTTATTTTGGACTTTCCATACAGTTCAATCAGGATATGCTTCAGGTCTTTACTTAGTACTTTTGATAATTTTTAAGGTGGCTGAGCCATCAGTTGTTTTTTCTCCCTTTTTAAGCAGTACAATTTATTTGGTAATCGGAGCATATCTGATAGCTTCAGCAGTAAAGTTATCAGGCTTGGGAGAAAGAATTGCATATGCATTTATTATTAAATTTGTGCACTCCTATAAAAGTATAATATATTCCATATTTATGCTTACATTTATATTAAGTATTATAATTCCTCATCCTTGGCCGAGGGCATTTATAATTATGTCGGTAATGGATGTGGTTATTAAAAGTGCAAATATAGCAAGTGGGGACAAGTCTAAAATCGGATTTGCTGTTTTTGCAGCAGCAGTTCCAATATCAATGATATTTTTAACAGGGGACAGTGTTATAAATCCATTGACAGTTCAAGCATCAGGAGAATCCATAAGCTATATTCAGTGGTTTATTTTTATGGGACCTCCCAATATTATTGCAAGTATACTTACATGTGCTTTAATTCTCATTTTGTTTAAACCTACATCAGAAGTAAAAATAAACAAAGCTGAAATAAAAAATAAATTAATAACATTAGGAGCATTATCCAAGATAGAAAAACGTACCGTTGTCTGGCTTATTATAGCTGTAGTTTTATGGATGACTGATTTTATTCATGGTATTGAAATCGGATGGATTACTTTTTTAATTGCCATGCTAATGAGCTTTCCTGTTATTGGTGCAGTGCTGTCTCCAAAGCAGTGGCAGGAAGTTCCCATTAATGTATTATTATTCTTAGGAGCTGCCATGGCAATCAGCAAGGTAGGGTCAGTTACGGGAATGAATCAATGGATTGCGGAAACAGTTCTTCCTTCATATGTACCATCTAACCCCTATTTGTTGGCTATAATTATTGCATCAATATCAATAATACTTCATATGATATTGGGAAGCGTGGTTGCTGTATTAGGCATTGCAGTGCCTGCTTTGTTAATATTTACTTTGCCTATTGGAATAAATCCCGTTGTAACAACCTTATTGGTCTGTACCTCCATAAGCACACATTATATTCTTCCTTTCCATCACTTGAATCTTCTTGTTGGATTAGGTGATGAAAATGGTTATTATGGACAGGAAGAGGTAATTCGTCTTGGAATTCCTTTGACTTTAGTTGTATTTATAGTTGTAATATTTGAAGTGTTTTATTGGAAGCTTATCGGGTTGTTATAATCATTCTGAACTGTAGTTGAGAATTTCATTCTATTGTTTTTAATCATTTTTTAATTTAATATTAATCGATTTTGAACTATTAATGTGTATTATGTATAACAAGTACGGGGATATTCCGGTGTCCCTTTAATAACAATAGTGATGATTAAATTAAAATAGATAATTATGGAGGGCAATAGATGGATATATTAATTGGCATATTTATATTTATAGTATTTATTGTTGCAGCGTTAAAAGTAGGTGTTGTATTACTTAAGGTTATATTTACATTTTTAGGTGCAATAATCGGATTTGTCGTGATTCTTGCATTAATTCCTTTAGGAATAGGACTTTTGCTGATTCCCGCAATAATAATCGGGATAATAGTTGCAATAGTCAAATGCATTAAATTTATTTTCTAGTTGACAAAAATTAGTTATTTATGTATAGTTTTAAATATGATATACATAATAAAGAAAAGCGATGATAAGAAGAGTAGTTTTAACAATCATGATATAGAGAACCGGGTAAGGTGGAAGCCGGAGATTGATTTTAAAATGAACATGGCCTTGGAGCTTCGTGCCTGAGCGATAGTTAGGGTACGACGTAAGTATACGTTATAATACAGGGTTTTATTGAACCTGTTGAGGCACATATTGTGAAATATGTGTAAAAAAGAGTGGTAACGCGTTATTCGCCTCTTAGCTTATGCTAAGAGGCGTTAATATTAGGAGGAAAATATGGATAAAGGCAAATTTTATTTAACAACTGCAATTGCATATACATCAGGCAAACCTCATATCGGAAATACATATGAAATAGTTCTTGCCGACAGTATTGTAAGATTCAAGAAATTAAACGGATATGATGTATATTTTCAAACGGGAACAGATGAGCACGGACAAAAAATTCAGCAAAAAGCTGAGGAAGCAGGCAAATCTCCACAGGAATTTGTTGATGAAGTAGCAGCTGAAATTAAAAGAATATGGGATTTAATGAATACTACTTATGATAAATTCGTAAGAACCACAGACCCTGAGCATGTTAAAATTGTTCAAAAAATATTTAAGAAACTGTACGACCAGGGAGATATTTACAAAGGTTATTACGAAGGATGGTACTGTACTCCCGATGAAGCTTTCTTTACGGATGCTCAATTAGTTGACGGCAAATGCCCTGACTGCGGAAGAGAAGTTCATATGGCGAGGGAAGAAGCATATTTCTTTAAAATGAGCAATTATGCCGATAGATTGATGAAGCATATTGAAGAGAATCCTAAATTCATCCAGCCTGAATCAAGGAAAAATGAAATGGTAAATAATTTTATTAAACCGGGACTTCAGGATTTGTGCGTATCAAGAACATCTTTTAATTGGGGAATTCCGGTAACATTTGATGAAGGTCACGTTGTATATGTATGGATTGATGCATTAAGCAACTATATTACATTTTTGGGATATGACCCTGACGGCTGTCATGGAGAGCTTTTTAACAAATACTGGCCGGCAGATGTACATTTGATTGGAAAGGATATTTTAAGATTCCACACTATTTATTGGCCTATACTTTTGATGGCATTAGATGTAGAACTTCCAAAGCAGGTTTTTGGTCACCCGTGGCTCTTAGTCGGTGAAGGCAAGATGAGCAAATCAAAAGGAAATGTAATTTATGCAGACGACTTGGTGGAATTATTCGGGGTGGATGCAATAAGGTACTTTGTTCTTCACGAAATGCCCTTTGCAAGTGACGGTACCTTGACTTATGAATTGGTAATAGAAAGAATCAATTCTGACTTGGCTAACATATTAGGTAATTTAGTAAACAGAACAATATCGATGACCAATAAATATTTCGGAGGGGAAGTTCAAGCTCCAAGGGCATCTGAGCCGATAGATGATGAACTAATTAATCTGGCCCTTCAAACACCTTTGAAGGTTGAAAAGAAGATGGATGAATTAAAAGTATCGGATTCCATAGATGAAATATTTACACTGCTTCGAAGAAGCAACAAATATATCGATGAAACACAGCCTTGGATTCTGGGAAGAGATGAAAACAAAAAGGAAAGATTAGGAACAGTTTTGTATAACCTTTTAGAATCCATAAGAATTGCTGCAGCGCTTTTGGAGCCGTTCCTGCCGGAAACAGCCGAGAAAATGTTGAAACAGCTCAACACCGACAAAAGAGATTGGGAATCACTTTTACAGTTTAACGGTATGGTACCCGGACAAAAAGTTGGTACACCTGAAATTTTATTTGCTCGAATAGATGCTGCAAAGAAAATTGAAGAGATTAATAAATTTAATGAGACTAAGTATTCAAAAGAAACGGCAAAGCAGGAAGAAACAAAACCGGAAGCAAAAGAAGATATTAGCTATGCAACAATAGAAGATTTTGAAAAGTTGGATATGAGAGTTGCAGAAGTTATAAAGGTTGAAAAGCACCCAGATGCTGACAGACTCTTGGTATTTCAATTGAAAATAGGCGAAGAAACCAGACAGGTGGTATCAGGAATTGCTAAATGGTATAAGCCTGAAGACTTGGTCGGCAAAAAAGTTGTAATGATTTATAATTTAGAACCTGTA
>JAGOIH010000079.1 GCA_017995755.1 Sedimentibacter sp.
CAGTATGCTCGATGCTGGCATCAAAGTATATCAATGATTATTTTAAAACAGATTTGACTTTCAACGAGGATGATTTGATTAGTGAAATAAACAGATATGAAATCCAAACAAGCGGCGGATACAGCCTCTTCACATATTCAAATACTGATGCAGAGATAACCGCCAAATTGATGAACTTAGTTGATAATGAATACTTAAGATTTAAGTCTAAGACATACTTTAAAAATATATTGGGAAATCCCGATTACAATTCAAAAATCCCGGCAGCTCTTTGGGGATTAAGCACCTTTAAGGAGCCGGTATTATTGACGGTTTATGATTTATTGGAAAACAACACATTGGAAATCAGGGATAAAATTTATCTATCTTTAGCTTTAGCGGAGTTTGGAGACTTTAATACAGCTAAGAAATATTACAAAGAATTTTCAGACAGCTTTAAAGAATCAGGAGATTATTTGTATTTTGAAAGCGGAGCCGATGAAAATTATAAGTATTCTGAAAACTATGAATTAACAGCACTCTTGTCCGTTTTAGGATGCAAACTTCAAGATTATGATACAAGCGACAAATTATTTAAATATATTTATAATAATCCTTCTAAGTTCACTCTTTCAAATTTTGAGCAGCTTATATATATTATGGACAGGAATATTATGAACTTGGACGAAATAAAAGACTTGTTCGGCGAAGTGACTGTTACATCGGAAGGTAAAGATAAAACTTATAAATTGAATTTATTTGACAGAGAAAACTTTTCTGTTCCAAAGGATAAAATTCAAGACATTAAGTTTAAAAATATTAAAGGCAGTATAGCCTGCAAGGTTGAAGCATTGGGGAACAAAGATGATTTAGATAAGAATAAGACCGAGGATTTTTCAATCAATGCAAATTATACGCTTAAAGATTCCACAGAAAGTCAAATGTCATACAATCATTCTGACCTGGTTAAAGTAACCATAATGCCATCATTCAGCGACAATGTTGTAGAAGGTAATTATGAAATAACATATGTTGTTCCGGCAGGTTTCAGATTTATTGAGCTTGACAGGAAGTGGCCATTTTGGGTTGAAGAAAACGGTCAGAAACTAAGACTTTTCTTCTACTATAACAGGCAGACTGTCGCTGCAATTCCTATTACATTTTATATTCAAGCTGCACAAATAGGAGAATATACGGTGGATTATGTGGTTATAAAAGAAAATCTGGAAACCAGGTTAAATTATATTGACAAAGAAGTTTTAACGGTACAGTAATAACTAACCAATATATTGGGCAAAACCCTTGTCATTTTTGGCCGAATGTAAATAATCTCACCTTTTAACAAAGCAAAGTGAGGTGTAAGTATTGAGCAAAATACTAAAAATCACAGTTTTATTTCTGTTGTTTATAGCAGTCACAGGCAGTATATTTGCTTATAACAAGACAGTAAATAACGAACCGGAGCCGTATAATTATAAGGGCAGAAAAAATATTGAATGCCTCTATTATAATGCAACAGACTTTATCAACATTCCTTACTACGAAATAATTAAAGTTGGCGGTGGTATACAGGGCTGTATAGTACCCCATCATTTGGCTGCAAAGGACTTAATTCATGAGGTTTTTCAAAATACGAGCAAGGATAAATATAAAACCGTAGTATTGATTGGTCCCGACCACGAAAGCATAGATAAAGGCAAAATATTTACAACCTTAAGCAATTGGCAGACACCCACGGGCATATTAGAAACAGACAGAGAAATAACGGAGGTTTTATTGAAATGCAGCTTTGTAAAAGAAGATGCTGATAGATTAACAATTGAGCATTCTGCCTCTTCAATTATTCCATTTATAGATTATTATTTTGATAATATTAAGGTAGTAACCTTGGTTTTTACAAAACAGGTGAAAATAGAAGATGTGGAAACATTGACAGATATATTTTATGAGAACGTAGATTTGGAGGAAACATTATTCATAGCTTCAGTCGACTTTTCACACTATTTAAATTTACAGAATGCCGATAAAATGGATTTGGTAAGCATGGAAGCAATAAAAAATAAAGATATCGATAAAATAATGTCTTTTACCAACGATAATTTAGATTCACCCATATCCATAGTTACAATGCTTAAACTCATGGATAAAGCGGGCTCTTCAGAAAATACCGTTTTAAATCACAGCAATTCAGAGCTTGAATTAAAAAAGAAAATAGAAGAAACTACAAGCTATATAACCTATTTGTTTTATCGGTAGGCATCGTTTTAGGAAAGGGCGTTAATGTCAATGCATGTTACCGGTCGCTCATGGAAAAATAAGAGCCCTATTTTAATACTTTTTTTTATTGTTCTTGTTATTTTTCATGGTATCATATAAAATTAGCTTATTGAAAGCAGGAGGATTTAATGGAGAATTACTTAAAAAAACTTATTCGATTAATATTCGGGCTTTTTATATATGCCCTGGGTTTGGTTTTATGTATTCATGCTGACATAGGACTTGCTCCCTGGGATGCTTTCGGTATCGGCATTAATAAGGTTACCGGAATATCTTACGGCAATGTATCAATTATTACAGGTATTATAATTTTAATAGCACTGATTATGATATTTAAAGAAAAAATAGGTTTTGCAACAATATTAAACACAATACTGATAGGAGTCTTTGCTGACTTAATTATAAATTCAAAGCTGATTCCCTATATGCAGAATTTTTTCACCGGGGTTTTAATGCTCATAACAGGGCAGATTGTAATATGCATAGCATCCTATTTGTATATAGGAATAGGTCTTGGGGCAGGACCAAGGGATTCCTTGATGGTTGCTTTAGGAAAGAAATTCCCGAATGTACCGATTGGAGCAGTCAGAGGGGCAATAGAGGGTACTGTTTTGTTAATCGGCTGGCTTTTGGGAGCAAAAGTTGGATTAGGAACTGTTATTTATGTATTCAGCATAAGTTTTGTACTTCAGACAACATTTAGGCTGCTTAAATTTGATGTAAAGGCAGTTGTTCATGAAAGTGTATTTGACACAATAAATATGTTTAAAGAAATGCGGGCTTCATAAACAGTGAGGTAGATATGTGCGGAAGATATTATATTGATATAGATAATAATGAAATTAAAAAAATATTGGAAGAAGCCCAAAGAAACATTTATGAGAATTTTAAAACCGGTGAAATTTTTCCTACAAATATTGCTCCTATTTATATAGAGGATGATAATAAAATCAAGCCGGCCTTGGCTAAGTGGGGATTCCCCAAGTGGGACGGCAAAGGTGTAATAATTAATGCAAGAGCTGAATCAATAAATGAAAGACAGATGTTTAAAAGATTGGTTTTATCCAGCAGATGCATTGTGCCTGCTTCCTATTATTTTGAATGGAAAAAGGAGGAACACAAGAAGGACAAATATAAAATAACTAACCCGGGCTCCAATATTTACATGGCCGGATTATACAATATAATTACGGATAAAAACAAGCAGTTAAGCTTGTTTGATGAAAGCATGGATATTTACTATACTATTATAACCCGCAGTGCCAATGATTCTGTTTCCCGCGTACACAGCAGAATGCCGCTGGTTTTTGATGTTGAAGAAATGAATGAATGGCTGAAAGGGAAAAACATCGATGAATTATTGAAAGCGAACCATAAGCTTTTCAGCGAAAAAACCAAATAATTGTAATAATTCTATTAAGCATCTACTGAACATAAAATATCTGGCAATACCTTGCGATTTTCTGCTCTAAACTGTCCAGGCTGATTATTCTTACTTCCCTGATTGTTTCTTTTCCCTCAATATATAATAATATTACAGGAACTGTAAACACATTAAATCTTGCAGATATACTCGGACTTTTATCCGCTTTAACAATTACAGCGTGAATATTAGGATATCTTTTAATCATATTTTCCACTTTAGGCTTCATGGACTTACATACGCCGCAATCATCAATCCCAAAATAAACCAATACCATGTCATTTTTTTCAATAAGTTCCTGCAGCTTTTCATAAGATGTTATAATTTCCATTGTAGTCTCCATTTATGTATTTATTTACATTTTACCACAATATTATAAAATAACCAATCTTTTATAAATCAAAAAATATATCTTGCATTTTATATTGTCTTATGCTAATATTCTAATATATTAATATACTAATATGACGAGGTGAAAATATCTCATGCTTCTTTAGTTATGTATACCTTTAAATAAGCTAGGCAGTGTATTTTAATCACCCACCTCGTTGAAGCAGCGTGAGGTAATTGCTATGTAATTACTTCCGATACTTAAGGGAGGATAAATGATAGACTTCAACAATAAGGAAGAAACAAAAAAAATATTGTCAGAAAAAGCAGACCTGTTCAAATCATTAGCACATCCTGTAAGATTGTGCATATTGGCAATGCTTATAAAAGAAAAACAAAGCAATGTTACTGATATTCGATGCTGCCTGGATGTTCCCCAGCCAACTGTATCCCAGCATCTTTCTAAACTGAAATCAGCAGGCATACTTTCAGCTGAAAGAAACGGAACGGAAATTTATTATCAAATTATAAACGAAGAAGTAAAAAAATTAATAATACAAATTTTAGATGTTCAATAGGGAGGAAAAATGAGCAAGAAAATTTTAATAATCGGCGGTGTTGCAGGAGGTGCAACTGCTGCAGCAAGACTAAGAAGGCTGGATGAAAAATCAGAAATTATAATGTTTGAAAAGGGACCTTATATATCATATGCAAACTGCGGACTTCCTTACCATATAGGAAATGTTATAAAGGAAAGGTCGTCACTGCTTTTACAAACACCGGAAGCTATGTCAAACAAGTATAATGTAGATGTAAGAGTGGAATCAGAAGTTATTTCCATAAACAAGGAAAATAAAACAATAGATGTAAAAAACCTAAAAACCGGAGAACTTTATACTGAATCTTATGATACATTAATTATATCCACAGGTTCATCTCCTTTAAAACCGCCAATTGAAGGAATAAATTCACCGGGCATTTTCACTTTGTGGACTGTTCCTGATACTGATGCAATAAAAAAATTTATTAAAGAGAAAAATCCAAAAAATGCAGTTGTAATAGGGGGAGGATTTATCGGTCTTGAAGTAGCAGAAAATCTTCACAACGCAGGAATAAATGTTACTGTAGCTGAAGCATTAGACCAGGTTATGGCTCCTGTAGATTATGAAATGGCTCAATTAGTGCAAGAAAATATGGTGTCTAACAATGTAGAGCTAATATTAGGAGATGGTGTTTCAAAGTTTAGAAATGAAGATGATAAAGTTATTATAACTCTTGCAAGCGGAAAGACATTAACAGCCGACATGGTTATATTGTCAATTGGCGTTCGACCAAACGGTCAGTTAGCAAAAGATGCAGGGCTTGAGCTTAATCAAAGAGGCGGTATAGTTGTAGATAAATATTTAAACACATCTGATCCAAATATATATGCAATTGGTGATGTTATTGAAATAGAAGAATATATAAACAAAGGTAAGGCAATGATTGCTCTTGCCGGCCCTGCCAACAAGCAAGGAAGAATATGCGCCAATAATATTTATGGTGCCCTAGAAGAATATAAGGGAACCCAGGGAACATCAATAGCCAAAGTATTTGATTTAACTATTGCTTCTACAGGTGCCAACGAAAAAACCTTAGTAAGAATGGGTATGATCGAGGGTAAGGACTATTATACTGCAACAATTTCACAGAAATCCCATGCAGGGTATTATCCGGAGTCTTCTGAAATGATACTGAAACTAATTTTTTCAACTGATGGCAAAAAAATCTATGGAGCTCAAATTGTAGGTGAAGATGGAGCTGATAAACGAATAGATACAATAGCAACAGCTATTCGTTTAGGGGGCAGCATTTATGATTTAAAGGAATTGGAACTTGCTTATGCTCCGCCTTATTCTTCAGCTAAAGACCCGGTTAATATGTTGGGTTTCGTTGCTGAAAATATTATTGAAGGAAGGGTTAAATTCAGCAGATGGAATGCTATTGATCCTTCAAAACAAAATGAATATACAATTCTTGACATAAGAGAGGAAGCAGAGCACATGGTGTTTGAAATGCCCGGAACCGTAAATATTCCTCAAGGCCAGCTTCGAAAAAGAATTAATGAATTGAATAAAGATGATAATATAATTATACTTTGCAACATCGGAGTCCGGTCATACAATGCAGCCAGATTATTGATGGAAAACGGGTTTAAAAATGTTTCAGTCTACCCTGCAGGAACTAACTTTTATAAATCTATGTATTACGAATATTTCAACAATCATGAAAGAGAGGATATTGATGACATGGCTGGAACAAGCAGGACAGATGAAAGCAATTTTGACAGGCCAGAAGAAATAAAAGCATCAATTCAAGTGGATTGCAGCGGGTTGCAGTGCCCGGGACCTATTATGAAGGTATATGAAACAATGAAAAGCGCAAATGACGGAGATATCATTCAAGTGTCTGCAACTGACTCAGGATTTGCCAAGGACGTGGAAGCCTGGAGCAGGAGAACAGGCAATACCCTGCTTAGAATAGAAAAGGAAGGCAAAAGCAATATTGTATATCTTAAGAAAGGTATCGGACACAGCATAATTGAAAAAGCTCAGGCCAAAACAGAAGTTAAAACTTCCAATGACGGTAAAACCATAATTGTATTCAGCGGTGATATGGATAAGGTTCTGGCATCATTTGTAATTGCAAACGGTGCTGCTGCCATGGGAAGACCCGTTACAATGTTTTTCACATTCTGGGGACTTAATGTTTTGAGAAAGTCTGAACCTCAAAATATAAAAAAACCCTTCATTGATACAATGTTCGGCAAAATGATGCCTCAGGGAGTCAATAAGCTTAAACTTTCAAAAATGAATATGGGAGGCATGGGAACAGCTATGATGAGGAAGGTAATGAAGGATAAAAATATCGATTCATTGGAAGATCTGATTAAAAAAGCAATGGCAAGTGGAGTAAAAATGATTGCCTGCACCATGTCCATGGATGTGATGGGAATTACAAAGGAAGAATTAATCGACGGCGTTGAATTTGCCGGAGTTGGAACTTATTTAGGTGATGCTGAGGAATCCAACGTTAATTTGTTTATCTAATAATAGTTTTCTCATAACTGAAAAAAAGGGAGTGTGAAATAATCTCTGTAAATTAGCTTTCTATGATAATTTCTAAGCACATATACACAAAAAAGTTAATAACTAATAAGCATATATGATTAGAAACAGTATAATTTATAATTTATTGTATG
>JAGOIH010000080.1 GCA_017995755.1 Sedimentibacter sp.
CTTTGATGTTGAGGTGGACAAAAATGACCTGAAGAGCCTGGCATCGGAAGTCTTCCAACGCAAGAACAACATCACCGGATACAGGATGGAGGATGGCAGGATTCTTAATTTATTGGGTGAGGGCAGACTTGTAAACCTGGCAGCAGGAAATGGCCACCCAACAGAAATAATGGATATGAGCTTTGCCATTCAGGCTCTTTGCCTTGAATATCTTGCAAAACACGGCAAAGGGTTGACGCCTGGTGTTCATAATGTGCCAAAGGCTATAGATGAATCGGTAGCAAGAGTAAAATTGGCTTCCATGGGTCTTAATATAGATACGCTTTCAACCCAGCAGGAAGATTACTTAACCGGATTTTAACTAGAAATGTGTGAATTTATCAACTCAAAATTACCTTGCTACAACAGGGAAACGCATATAGGGGGATAAGTTGGTAAAAATGCAGATGGCGGGTTAAACTGGTCAAATGTAGATGAAGGTATGGTTGGTGTAGTGAAGGCAGTGGCATGGATTGTAAAAGTAGGAGGTAAATTTTGAAAATACTTATTAAAAATATCAGAATCATCACCATGGATGATGAAAGACCATTTATTGATTGTGGAAATATTGTAATAGAGAATGACAGAATTACAGAAATTACTGAAGCAGTCCACACCAGCAATAATTCGGTTTGGCAGTCTGAAGGACAATTTGATCAGCCCCACAGACAATTTGACAGGATTATTGATGGAAACAACAAGCTTGCCCTTCCGGGTTTTATCAATGCCCATACCCATGTTGGTATGGTGCCTTTCAGGAATTTCGCAAATGACCTGCCATTGGAGAAGTGGCTTTTTGAAAAACTCTTTCCAATGGAGGATAAGCTGACGGCTGATGATATTTACTGGGCATCACAAATGGGGATTGCCGAGATGGTTCGCACAGGCACCACCTGCTTTGCTGATATGTATATGTTTGAGGATACTTTAGCCCAAGTGGCAGTATCTACAGGAATACGGGCAGACTTAGCCAGGGGGCTTCAATGCTTTGACGATGCCTTTGATATAAAAACAGACAGGAGAGTTTTGGAAGCCGTGGACTTGTTCAACCGGTATCACTATGCTGCAAATGGACGTATCAAGGTACGTTTCGGTCCTCATGCCGTTTATACCTGTACGCCCAGGTATCTGGCGGAGACAGCAGAGCTTGCAGGGGAGATGGGTATAGGAATTCACATCCATCTGTCCGAGACGGCAAATGAAAACAAGAATTGCATCAGTGCCTACGGCAAATCACCAACACGACATTTGGCGGATTTGGGAGTTTTTGACTTGCCAACCATAGCAGCTCACGGAGTCCATTTGTCGGACGAAGATATGTCAATATTGAAACAGCATAAGGTTTCAATCATTCACAATCCTGCAAGCAATCTTAAACTGGGAAGCGGTGTTATGAGAGCAGCTAAGGCTGCAGAAAAAGGCATTAACGTAGGAATTGGAACCGACGGTCCGTCCAGTAATAATGCGCTGGATATGATGAGGGAAATCTATCTGGCAGCAGTTTTATCAAAGGGTGTTTTTGAAGACAGTGTAGGAATCAAAGCTTACGAGGCATTGAAAATGGCAACTGTAAACGGGGCCAAAGCACTGGGACTTGACGATGTGGGACAGCTTAAACCCAGCATGAAAGCAGACATTACATTGATTGACCTGGATCAGCCCCATTACTATCCGCTTAATGATCCGATATCGGCTATAGTTTATTGCGGAAAGGGCTCTGATGTGCATATGGTTATTGGGGACGGAAATATCCTGTATGAGAATAGTGAGTACAAGACTATAGATATGGAAGCGGTAAAAGCCAATGTGATACGGATTGCTGACGAGGTATTAGGCAGTGAGCCATAAAAATAAAATAACACCTTGGATACCGGCAATGATATGGATGGTGGTAATATTTTATATGTCCAGCCAGCCAGCATGGGAGTCTAATAGTATCAGTAAAGGAATTACAGAGCAAATAATAGAAATATTAGGAAGATTCATCTCTCTTGATGTTGAAACAGGAACATGGGATAGTATGATTCCTGAACTTAATCATTATGTAAGGAAGGCAGCTCATTTTGCAGCTTATTTTATATTGGGCATATTTGTAACCTTTGCATTGATAAAGAATGGCTTTAAGCTGAAGTCTTTTTACATAAGTTTTTTATTTTGCCTGTTGTTTGCAATTAGCGATGAAGTCCATCAATTATTTGTACCGGGCAGGGGTGGCATGTTTAAGGATGTAATATTGGACAGTTTGGGTTCCCTTACAGGAATCATATTATATTTTTTAGCTAAAAGACTGACCGGTGACAGGCGTAAAAAAAGACTCTGAAATGAGTCTTTTTCATGATTTATGCAAGCTAGTGATTGAGTTATTTGTCCAATAGCAGTTTATTTATCACAGCTTATTTCAATGTCCCCGATTATAATTTTGCCGATTTCAGCTGTATTGATTGGTTTTTCAAACATCAGGTTTACGGTTGTGTTAAAAGGATTGGTGCTGGAGCCGCTGCTAGATGGCTCTATTTTAGTTCCATCCTTCATTACTACTGATACTTTTCTATAAAAATCATAATGAACAGGGTCATTATATTTATCGGATAAATTATTCCTTAATTCCACATTAAGAGCTATAGGGGATATTTTAATATTTTTAACTGTATATCTTTTGCCGTCTATTTTTATTTCCTTATTAATAATCTTGGTTTCAGTTGTGTTTTTGTAATCAGCTTTAAAATTTACATTCCATTCTCCGATTGTTGCTTTTAATTTGCTCACAATATTATAATTAAGATTGTAGTTTTTCAGTTCTTCCATACTTTTTATATTAAAAATATAGTAGTCATATTCTATATTATCTTTATCTTCTGAAAACATAAACTCATTATATAAAATATCTTCGGGGTTGTCATTATTTACAAAATATATATCACCCAGGCTATGATTTTCCAAATCTGATGAAGCGATTCTGATACATAGCTTATTTTCGGCAAAACCTATATTGTCAATAAAAATTTCATCAATACCGTCGTCCATGGGAATATTTGCGTACTTCCAAGGCAATACATTATTTGGTGTTAATTGATAAGTTTCTTCAATTTTCTCCCTTTCTTCCGGAGAATATTCATCGGTGTTTTTTATGTTAATTGCCGATTTCTGTAAGTTTTTAACGAGATTTTGCTCAATATAATCTTGATTATCCATTAAGAAATTATAGGGATCAAATTTGTTTGCAGGCTCTTCTATGCTGTATTCTATAAAATCGGCAGCTCTTAAAGTCAGTTTGTCGCCTGACACTTTCTTTTTGGTATTTCCTGCTAATATAAATGTAGCCTTATTGTCGTTTTTATCATCATCTTCTATTTGATACCAGGTATAGCCGCCGGAACTTTTGAAATCCAAATGCAGCCTGTCAAATTCTATATAATCTGAATCTTTAAAGCTTTCTCCATTTTCATTAACGAGTTCAAATATAATATAAAAAGCATTTTCATCGCCTAACATACTTGCAACATTAAAAGTAATGCCGTTTGATGAGCAGCTTTCATCTATTACTGTCCCCATGTCCGTTACATACTTGGTATTTTCTCCAAACAGCTTGTAATATATATTGTATAAGCCGCCTTGCGCAAAAACGACTGCGAAGGATAAAATTAAGGTCATTGCTGCAGCTAAAGGCAATATATATTTTCTCCCGATACTTTTCCTTTTTATGCCTGCTTTGTTTAATGTCATTTCTAATATTCTGTTTTTTTCTTCTTTTGAAATATTGCTTTCAACTATTTCTAAGTCTTCATTTTCTATATTAATATCATCCAATAACTCATGAATCTTTTTCATTCTTAGACATCCTTTCTTATATGATTATACCTTTATTAATCAGTTCAGCTTTTAGCTTATCCTTACCCCTGTAAAGCTTGTTTTCTACTGACTTAGGAGTTAAGTTAAGATATTGTGCTATTTCCTTAACTGACTCAAACAGGTAGTATCTCCTGATAAATATATCCTTATCGGGGTAGGGGAGATTGTTAACAGTATCCCTAATAATTTCTTTATTGATGGATTTGCTTACTTCATTATCTAAGTCCATGTTAAATTCCAGCTCATCCTCTTCCAAAGGAAGCAGTTCATGCTTCAATATCCTGCGATTATACACATTTAAACTTACAAACCGTGCTATTGACATAATATAATTTTTAAGCTTTCCTTTTTCCGGATCGAAATTATTTATTGACTTCCAAAGCTCAACAAATACATCGGAAACAGTTTCTTCAACATCCTGCTGCTTATCATACCCTATAATTCTCACAACTATTGTTTTTACTAGTCCGGAATATTGCTGAACAGCTATTTCCAAGCCCTTGGAAGGATTAGATTTTAAAAGATTGACTAATATTGAATCTATCATTATGCTCTCCTTTTAGAAGCTTCTCATATATATATTAACATAATAACTGTATTTCACTCAAGGTGCCAGGCACAATTGAGTCTGTGTCTAACATTTTATTTATTAATTGCATTCAATGGATAATTCTATTATAATCAATAACAATGAAAAAATATATTATATATCACAGGCGGTGGACATGAAAATAAAGAAAGTTGCATTAATCGGAATGGGTGCGGTTGGCACTGTATACGGAAATTTGCTGTACAATAAATATGGTTCGGATTTTACGGTTATATCTGATGAATCAAGAAAAAGCAAATTGGAGAAAAACGGGTTTACAATAAATGGAAAGACATTTCATCCAAATATATCCTCAAACAGCGATAATAACATTGAATATGATTTAATAATCTTTGCAGTAAAAAATTATCAGCTTGCCGGTGCAATTGAAGATGTGAGAAGTTTCGTGGGTAAAAACACGATTTTAATAACATTCTTAAACGGAGTAATAGCAAGGGATATAATTCAGGAAGCTTATCCGGATAATAAGGTTCTTTACGGACTGTCAATGAAAATAGATGCTGTGAGAAATGAAACGGGAGTAGTTAATACGGCAGACGGAACAATTCATTTCGGGGAAGCGGACAACCGGGTAATTTCCGAAGAGGTGCAGGCTGTTAAAGACTGTTTTGATGATGCGGGAATAGAAAACATTGTGTTTCCTGATATGATAAGGATGTATTGGAAAAAATTCATGCTCAATGTAGGAATTAACCAGGTTACGGCAGCAACAAGGGCTAATTACGGCAAGGTAACAAACATCGAGACCAGTTTAATTTTATTCAGAGAAGCAATGGGTGAAGTTCTGGCAATAGCAAAAGCATTAAACATTGATTTGAGAGAAGAGGATATTGATGAATTTGTTGCTTTGATGAGCCATTTTGCGCCCAATAGCAAAACATCAATGCTCCAGGACGTTGAAGCTAAAAGAAAGACCGAAGTTGATTATTTTGGGGGAACAGTTGTTGAACTGGGTAAAAAGCTTAATATTCCAACCCCTGTCAACCATGTGCTCTACTGCATAATTAAATCGATGGAAGCGCTATATTAGAAAACGGGTGGTGCCAGGCACCACCTAATATTATTTATTATATATTTTCTTGATTTTTCCTACTGCTGCAATTCTTTCCTCTGCCATTATATCAGCAGCCTTATATGTGGGGATGCCGTCTCTTTTGGCTATTTGGAACACTTTCTTGCAGGCGTCATAAATTTTTGCTGTGTTTTTCAGAGCATTTTCCAGATTGTAAGGACGTCCCGATATATCATCGATTATATTAATAACACCACCGGCATTAATTATATAATCCGGCACATAAAGTATTCCTCTTTCCTCCAGCATATCGCCGTGTCTTGGCTCAGCCAATTGATTGTTGGCTGCACCGGCTATAATTTTACACTTAAACTTATCAATTGTTTTATCGTTTATTATGGCTCCTCTTGCACAAGGGGAAAACACGTCGCATTCCACACCATATATTTCATCCAGCCCTATCGGGATTGCACCCAGGTCTGCCACGGCTCTGTCGATTTTTGCCTGGTCTCTTGTAGTTACATATAGTTTGGCTCCTGCATCATGCAGACGTTCTGCCAGGCGTCTGCCCACAGCACCCAATCCTTGAATCGCTACGGTTCTTCCTGTTAAATCATCGCTCCCGTATATTTCATTTATGGCTGCCTGTATCCCCTTGAATACTCCATATGCTGTAACCGGTGAAGGATTGCCGCTTCCTGTTTCCAAGCCTACAATATAGTCAGTTTCACAATTAATATATGAAGCATCCTGCTGTGTTGCATTCATATCTTCACCTGTTATGTATCTGCCGTTTAATCCTTCAACAAACCTGCCGAAGGATCTGAACAGTGCCTCGCTTTTAATCGTCTTCGGATCTCCTATGATTACTGCTTTACCGCCTCCAAGGTTTAATCCTGCCGCTGCATTTTTATAGGTCATGCCCCTGGCTAGTCTTAGTGCATCTTCAATTGCTTCCTCGTCTGTATCATATTCGCATATTCTCGTCCCGCCCAGTGCCGGTCCAAGTGTAGTGTCATGAATTGCTATAACTGCCTTCAAACCGGTGCTTTTATCCTGGCAAAACACCAGTTCTTCGTAATCATATTCTTTCATCTTGCTGAATATATTCATCTATTACCTCCCTATATGTGAGTTTCTATATAATTAAATTTTGGGTTTCTAACAAGTGCTTGGCACTGAAACATTATTGAAGCTCTCTAAGCTTTGCTGCAATATTTTTAAAATCCTCCCAGGCATCCTTCTTGGAGGGTTCATTTCGCAATAAATAAGAGGGATGATAGGTGGGCATGAAATAAAAGTTTCCCTTTTTAACAAACTGCCCCCTCTGCCTGCTTATTTTAAACTCCGAGTCTATAAGCTTTTTTGCAGAAACCGCCCCAAGACAGACTATTATTTTTGGATTAATCAGTTTAACCTGCCACCTTAAATATTCCAGGCAGGCGTCACATTCGTCGTCCAAGGGGTTCCTGTTTTCAGGAGGCCTGCATTTTACAACATTTGCTATATATACATCGCTTCGTTTCATCTTAATTGCCTCAATCATCTTGTCAAGAAGCTGACCGGCCTTCCCAACAAAGGGCCTGCCTTGAATATCCTCAAAGTAGCCCGGGCCTTCTCCCACAAACATAACATCGGCATGCACATTACCTTCACCAAATACTACGGTTGTCCTTGTTGAAGCCAGGCGGCACTTATTACATTTTAGGCAATGTGCTTTTAACTCCTCAAT
>JAGOIH010000081.1 GCA_017995755.1 Sedimentibacter sp.
CGATGGATTCTTCACAGGGTATTCATTTTTCGAATTATATAATTCTTTGCATATCAAAAAAATTACATACTTAACCTTGCTTATATAGTCATGCTCTTCAATTTCATTGATTATGCACTTGATTTCCCTTATCAGTGACTTGTCCATAACTGCCCCTTGAATTGCTTATACATGTATACATTATCATGTTTTGCGAATTTAAGCAATACATCCGGCATCTAAGGGCTATATAGCTTTAGAACAAAAGGGGAGGTGATATAATGGCAGTAATTTCAAATCAAGCTGACTCTAAACTAAAGCTGGTTCTCAATGCAGGAGTTGACATCAACAACAAGACCGTCTTAAAAAACAAAACACTTGCCAATGTGAAAGCAGCTGTTCTAAATGAAGATTTGTACAATCTTGGAGTTGACATTTCCGGTCTTCAGGATTACACCCTTGCAAATGTTGTAAGATATGATGAATACGAATTGATGGAAGAAATATAATGAGGAATTAAGGATGGAATTCTTAAACAGAAAGGGGTGATACAATGGCTAAAAAATTAGTGATGTCATTCTTGACAGCCCTGGGAGGCACTTCTTCCATGACGATTGATGCTCCCAGGGACGATTTGACAGCAGCTGAAGTAAGCACGGTTATGGAGTCAATCATAACAAAGAATATATTCAACACTACCAAAGGCGATTTGGCTGAAATAAAATCTGCGGAAATAATTACTACTACAGAAGAAGTTTTAATATAATTAGTGGTTAAACTATGATATAATACAATCAATAAAACTAAGGTCCGGGGGCACTTTAGCGTGCCCCCATAAATTCGGGGACATTCCTCTGACCTCAGAGGTTCACTTTTAAGAAGAGGTGTGTCGCCACACCTATAATGGAGGTAAAAATGAAAGAAGAACTTTTAATCCAATACCCGGAACTTAAAAATGTATCAGAGTTAAATGAAGTATTCTGGCTGAATCCCAGGATGGTTCCCTATGATAAAGCTGCATCTTCAATAAACATGGATATTGCAGCTATCGACGATGCTGAAAAGCGGCTTGAAAAATTCGCTCCCCTTATTGAAAAGGTATTTCCAGAAACCATCCCGTCCCATGGCATAATCGAATCCCCCCTACAGGAAATCAGCAGCATGAAATCCAAGCTTGAGGAATTATACAAACTTAAATTTTCCGGAAAACTGCTTCTTAAAATGGACAGCCATCTGGCAATTGCGGGGAGTGTTAAAGCAAGAGGCGGAATATATGAAGTGTTAATGTATGCTGAAAAACTGGCTATGAAGAACGGATTATTAAAGGAAGACGATGATTATTCTATTCTTGCGGACCAAAAGTTCAGGGACTTTTTCGGCAGATATAAAATACAGGTGGGCTCCACGGGGAACTTAGGCTTAAGCATAGGCATAACATCTGCTGCCTTGGGATTCAATGTGACAGTTCACATGTCAGCCGATGCAAAACAATGGAAAAAGGACCTCTTGAGGTCAAAGGGAGCAAAGGTTGTGGAATATGACAGCGACTTTTCAAAGGCAGTGGAAGAAGGCCGCAAGTTATCAGACCAGGACCCCATGAGCTACTTTGTAGACGATGAAAACTCCATGAATTTATTCTTAGGCTACAGTGTTGCAGCCAGAAGACTGGAAGAACAATTAAAAAACATGAACATCGTTATTGATGAAGCCCATCCCTTGTTTGTCTACCTGCCATGCGGTGTGGGAGGAGCACCCGGCGGAATTACCTACGGGCTTAAATCAGTATACAAAGACAATGTCCACTGCTTTTTTGTGGAACCCACCCATGCGCCAAGCATGCTCATAGGCATGGCAACAGGACTTCACAATGATATTTCGGTCCAGGATTTGGGGATAGACGGCAAAACCCATGCAGACGGTCTGGCTGTGGGAAGACCTTCCAAGCTGGTAGGGAAAATGATGGACTATGTTTTGGGAGGAGTATTTACAGTAGATGACTATAAGCTGTACAATTATATGCGGTACCTTAATGAAACTGAAAATATAAATATTGAACCCTCAGCATGCGCTGCCTTTGAAGGCTTTATAAAATTTGAAAGCTCAGAGGAAGGGAAACAATACATAAGACAGCATAAACTGGAAAACATAATGCAAAATGCAGTCCATACAGCCTGGGCAACCGGCGGAAGCCTGGTGCCGGAAGAAATAAACAGACAATTTCTGGCAACCCGGTTGTAAGAAAGAGGGGATAGCCTAAAACTGTCCCACATATCAATGGAACTGGGGCACTGTCACACAACAAGTGAACGCATGCCGAGAGGGCAGAGTATAAAACTATTGAAAGTAAATGGTTTTATGGTATAATCAAGAGAAAAACAAACAAATCAAGGGATAGAGAGACAGTAAAAGACCGTCCCCGGTGTCCCAAGATAGGAGGCAGAATGAAAGCTAATCTAAACCCTGCAAAGGGAATGCGGGATATAACCCCTTATGAAAAGGAAATCCGGGACTATGTGGAGGGGGTAATAGTAAATACATATAAACAAAGCGGTTTTGAACTTTTTGAAACACCTGTTGTGGAAAATATAGAAAACTTGACAGGCAGCCAGGGCGGAGAAAATTTAATGCTTATTTTTAAAATTTTAAAAAGAGGAGATAAGCTTAATTTAGAAAAAGAGGGTTTAACAGAAGATGATTTGTCAGATTTAGGACTCAGGTACGATTTGACAGTTCCTTTAAGCCGCTTTTACTGCAACAACCGTACTGAACTACTCCCTGTATTCAAAGCACTTCAGGTGGGCAATGTTTTCAGGGCCGAAAGAGCCCAGAAAGGAAGATACCGAAGCTTCAAGCAATGCGATATAGATATAATTGGAGACGGAACACAGGCCGCGGAATTGGAGCTGATTGCAACAACAGCCAAAGCCCTTACCGCCCTTAATGTCAGGGATTTTGTGGTACGTTTCAATGACAGGAGAGTATTGAAGGCAGTTATATTAAACTGTGGTTTCGCGGAAGAAGAATTCGACGGGGTCTGCATAATAGTTGACAAATTGGATAAGATTGGCATAGACGGGATTAAGAGTGAAATGGAAGACAAAGGCTACAACAAAGCTAATGCCGAAAATCTTCTGGAAGCACTTAATGAAATCAATAAAAAAGGAACTGACTGCTTAAATGACTACGGCGTTCCAAAGGACGTGGTTTCCGATGTAAAAAAGGTTCTTGATGAGTCCAATGCCTATGCAACAGGTAAATACGACGTGGTATTTGACTTTACATTAATAAGGGGCATGGGATATTACACAGGTTCAATTTTTGAAATAACATATAAAGATTTAGGTTATTCAATTGCAGGCGGGGGAAGATACGATGAAATGGTAGGGAATTTCATAGGTGAAAAAATACCTGCCATAGGATTTTCAATCGGTTTTGAAAGACTGGTTAACCAGCTTATGGAGGAAAACTTCAAGGTTCCGGATTTGGATAAGGCAGTGCTTTTATATGAGCTCGGGGACAGATACATAGATGTTCTTGCAAAAGCTGAAAGTATAAGGGAAGAAGGCTATACCGTTTCAATATTTGAAAAGGCCAGGAAATTAGGCAGGCAGTTAAATCAATTCCAGGAATATGGCTACAAGAAATTTGCCGTTTACAGCGGAGATGAAACCGAACTTAAAGATTTGAATTAGTATATAATAAATGACGGGTGTTTTGTCAATTTAATGAAGGCAACACCCCGTCAGGTTGTGTGAAAATCAATTAGTAAATACCTTTTAAACTAAATGCTCAAAATTTCAAGTAATGTGTGATTTTTGCTGTATTAATTTCTATTATTCAACAAATTACTTGAAATTTTTAGCATTATCTACAAGAAAATTATCTTTTTTCTTGAATGCATTCACACATTACTTGAAATTTTGAGCAAATCAAAGCCCAAAAACCTCATTATACAGCAAAATGGACCGAAGGAGCACTGTTAGTAAGCATTTTGGGCAGTCTGACTTCTATTTGTCGCGAGATACACTATTTCTGTGCCCTTATCAATGTTAATTATTACTTATAGCATCCAGGGGCTCTTTTTTTATTACCCGTGATAATATAAATGTTGCCATAATTGCAGAAATAAACCTTGAAGCCAGCAGCGGCACAATATTTGCACCGGCACCATTCATAATAAATGCGTCTTCAAATATAGCATGACACGGTGATATAAACATGCTGATTAAAAAGACACTTCTTTTGTCCACATTATAGTCCTTAACACTTTGAAGCATTGCACCCGCCCCTATTATAATTCCGAAAAACATACCGAACAAAAGAGATATCCCCGCGGTCTTGCTTATTGTAAAGAACTTTGAAACAGGATTAAAATAATCTGAAATCCTATCAATTAAATGTGTATCCTTAAATATTTCTATCACAATCATGATTGGCACTAATACTCTGGCTATATTCCACAGAAAACCCAATAAATTAAAAACAATATCCAAAATCCCGCTCATTATATCACCCGAATATCCTATAATATAAAAATCCCATTAAAATTGAGGAAGAAACTCTTAATGCCACACTTGCAGCTGCACTGACACCTAATTTTTTCACTACTGCGGACTCAGAAATCAAACTGTGTGAAATTGAAATCATGATTGCCAGTGTTGTAATTTGAACTGTATTAAGTTCAATGGCTGCAATTACACCCAAGCCTGCATATGTTCCCAAAAAGTACCCTAATATTATAACCAGTGAAGCTTCACCGGGAAGCCCCAATATTGACATTAATGGTTTGAATATTTCAGCCAATATATTTAAAAGTCCTGATACAGAAAGCAGTTCAACACCAATATATACAGGAATTAATATTTTTGAAAGCTCTATAAGTGTATAAATACTGTTTTTAAATCCTCGTTTAAAAGTATCTGCAGTAACCATAGCTACCTCCTTGCACAAAATGAATTATAGCACAACAATCATTTAATAACAATTGGTGTTTGACTAAAAATTTTATATTTGCTAAAATTAAATTACAAATAAGACCAAGGAGAATTACATGAGAGAAATAATATTTGGATTAATTTTCGCACTTACATTTACGCCCGTCAACGGGGAGGATACTGCAGCTTCAAAAATAGTTAAGTCATTGGACCTTCCCGGCATAGTAGATATCTTAGAACCTGAAAACTCAGGACTTCCGGAAATCGACAAAAGCACAGAATTAACAATTTATTCTCCCCAATACAATAAATACAGAAACAATGCCTACGGATATGAAATAATAATCCCCGGCAACCTAAAGCTAAATGAAGATATTGTCAGCGTGAAAAGCAGATTTGAATCAGACAACCTGGTAGTGGAAATCTTCTATGATAATTTTTACAACACGGTCAATTCCCATTCTACCTACCGTTACTACGGTAATAGAGGAATATTCAGAAATCCTGAATTTGCAATTATAGATGAATACGATTGTAGTTATGCCGGACTTTCAGGTCATGTAACATTGTTTAAAAGACGGAAGATAAAAAGTGATCAGCTGGACAGGAATTATTACGGAACTGTAACATTTGCAAGAGATACTTATGAATCAATAACTGTTTTTATGAAATCATCTTCACCTTTGAATATTGATGAAATTTTACCGGAATTTAAATTTATAGAAAAGACAGAAATACTTAAAAAGGATGCAGTTTTTAATCCTGAACAGAAGAATTTTGATGAGCTGACTCAGGAATTTTATGATCAATATTTTATAAATAATGAAAAAGTAGACTTTGGAATATTCGAACCTACATTTCCCAAGTACCCATACAGGCTTCAACAGATAGAAAAAATGCTGGATTACAACTTCCCGGTAACTCTTTTGTACAACAATTTTTCCCTGCCCTTTAAAACTGATTCTATGAACAAGGCAAAGGAATCAGGGAAGGTTGTGGAATACGGTTTATATACAACTGACATAATAAACGGTAGGGAAAAAGATATAACCTTGGATATTCTGGAAGGGAAATACGACGGATATTTGGATGAATTAGCACAGAAATTCAATGAATATGATTATCCTGTACTGTTTCGGCCAAATAATGAAATGAACGGTGAATGGGTTTTATACTGTTCTCACAAGGTTGGAAAGGATACGGATTTGTTTATTGACTGCTGGAGGTACATATATGATAAATTTGAAGACCATGGGGTTGATAATTTAATATGGGTTTGGAATCCAAACGAAAAATCATTTCCTGATTTCTCCTACAATAACTATTTATGCTATTATCCCGGGGACAAATATGTTGATGTTGTAGGATTGACATCATACAATACCGGCAGCTATTACAAAGGGGAAATATGGAGAAGTTTCCCGGAAGCATATGACCATTTTTATTACGACTATATTGAGCGTTTTACTCATCCCATGATGATAACGGAATTCAGCTCTTCAGCTTTAGGAGGAGATAAAGCTAAGTGGTTTGAAGATATGCTTAATATAATTTATAAATACGACCGGATAAAAATAGCAATATTATGGAACGGAAGAGACTATGACAAGACAAAGGAAGAAATAACAGTATCCCGGGATTACACAATTGATTCGGAGGATACAGTTATAAACGCAGTCAGAAACGGACTTAATAAATTCAAATGACAAGGGAACGGGAGTAGTGTCATAAAAAAGGAGGTAGGATATGTCTTATTTGTTAAAACCATTTGACAATGGAAAAATTAAATTGAAAAACAGGCTTGTGATGCCGCCAATGGCTACTGCAAAATCAGATGTAGATGGAAGTGTAAGCCGGGATGTATTGGATTATTATGAGGAAAAATCAAAGGGCGGTTACATATCACTAGTCATAATTGAGCACAGCTATATTTCAAGGGATGGGAAAGCATCTTTAAACCAGCTGTCTGTAGAGGATGACAGCATGATTGAAGGATTAAAAAAATTAGCCGAAACAATTCATAAAAACGGCAGCAAGGCAGTGATGCAGATTAACCACGCAGGAAGCAATGCAAGGATGGAAGTAAACCAAAAACCTGTCGGTCCCTCTGCAATACTGAATCCCAGGAAGCTTACAGATTTAGTTCCAACAGAGCTTACAAAGGACAATATTAAAGAAATAATAAACAATTTTAAAAATGCTGCAATACGAGTAAAAAAAGCAGGATTTTACGGAGTTGAAATCCATTCTGCCCACAGCTATCTTTTAGATCAATTTTTGTCTCC
>JAGOIH010000008.1 GCA_017995755.1 Sedimentibacter sp.
CAGTTTTTTGCACTTAGAAGAGGATTGTCAGGTTTTATAGGCTCTGATGATACCACGTCTACTCCTGCTGCGTAAACTTTTCCTGAATTCAATGCATCTGCCAAATCCTGTTCTACAATCAACGGACCCCTGGAATTATTTATTATTATAACCCCATCCTTCATCTTTGCAATTGTATCCTTGTTGATAATTCCTTGGGTGGACGGGAATAAGGGACAATGGAGACATATGACATCCGAGTCTTTGAAAAGCTGTTCTAGCCCCACGTATTCTGCAATTTCCCTGCCTTCATCATTTTTATAATCATCATATGCAATTACCTTCATACCTAGTGCCTTGGCTATTTTTCCGGTTGTTCTTCCGATGCGGCCAAGTCCGATTATTCCCATTGTTTTTCCGGAAAGCTCAATTAAGGGATAATCCCAGAAACACCAGTCATCATTATTCTCCCATCGGCCTTCTTTTACAACTTGAGCGTGGTGTCCTATGTGGTGACAGATTTCCAATAACAGTGCTATTGCAAACTGGCCTACTGCGTCAGTGCCATATGTAGGAATATTTGAAACAGGAATTCCTTTTTCCTTGGCAGCTTCTATATCAACAATGTTATACCCGGTTGCAAGAACCCCTATGTATTTAATATTTTTGCATGCTTCCAGTGTTTCCCTTGTTACAGGAGCCTTATTGACTAAGACTATATCTGCATCCCCAATGCGTTCAATAGTTTTTTCCATGGGTGTCCTGTCATATACTGTCAGTTCGCCTAATCTTTCAAAGCCTTCCCAGCTTAAATCTCCGGGGTTTTCAGTATAACCGTCTAAAATAACAATTTTCATGATATTCTCCCTTGTTTAATATATAAATCTTTATTCTTTTTCATGAAGTTTTCTGTCACATTCGCATTTTGGTTAGGTTCAATTATTATTCGTATTCAATTGTGGCAGGCGGCTTGGTTGTGATGTCGTACACAACCCTGTTTACGCTGTCTAGCTCTTTGACTATTCTGTTTGATACTTTCTCCAGCACCTCATAAGGTATACGGGCCCAGTCTGAAGTCATACCGTCTGTTGAATGGACCGCCCTTAAAATTATTGTGTGTTTATATGTTCTTTCATCTTCTTTAACACCTACGCTTCTGATGTTTGGAAGTGCTGCAAAATATTGCCATATTTTGTTTTGCAGACCTGCATTTTTTATTTCATCTCTAAATATGTAATCTGCTTCTCTTACTATTCTTAATTTTTCCTCAGTTACTTCTCCCAGTACCCTTATTGCAAGGCCGGGTCCCGGGAATGGCTGCCTTCCCACTATTTCTTCAGGAATCCCCAATTCTCTTCCGACTTGTCTTACTTCATCCTTGTACAAGAGTCTGAGAGGCTCTACAAGTTCAAAATCAACTTCATCGGGGAGCCCTCCCACATTGTGGTGGCTCTTTACCAGCGATGAAGAAGAGGTTCCGCTTTCTACAACATCCGGATAGATTGTGCCTTGCACAAGGTAGTCAATATGCCCGAATTCATCCTTAAGCTTCTGTTTTTCTTCTTCGAACACCCTGATAAATTCTTCGCCTATGATTTTTCTCTTTCTTTCGGGTTCAGTCACACCGGCTAATTTACTTAAAAATCTTTGTTGGGCATTGACCCTGATTAAATTCATATTCATCTTGTCTTTAAATACTTTTTCTACCTGGTCCCCTTCATCTTTTCTCATAAGACCATGGTCAACAAATACACAGATTAAATTCTTGCCTATTGCCTTGTGAACCATAGCTGCCGATACAGATGAATCAACGCCTCCCGACAAGGCACAAAGGGCTCTTTTATCTCCAATTTGATTTTTTATCTGTAAAATTGAATCGCTAACAAACTTCTCGGGATTCAAATCTTTTCTCATCTTTCATACTCCTATTTCTTCTAAATTTTTTTATTCACATAATTCTTCATATTCTTCCGCTGATAACAAGCTGTCTGCTTCAACAGGCATACTCATATCTATTGCGACAATCCAAGCATCATATGCGGATTCATTAATTAAAGCAGGATTGTCTTCTAGTTCTTCATTTACTTCTACAACTGTTCCTGAGACAGGTGCATAAACATCTGTTGCTGCCTTAACTGATTCAATCACAATAAACTGGTCTCCTGCTTCAACAACAGTTCCCGCCTGGGGCACTTCCACATAAATAATATCTCCCAGCTTATCCTGTGCATAGTCCGTAATTCCTACATATGCCGTGTTTTCTTCCAACCTCACCCATTCATGAGATTCAACATATTTTAATTCCTGCAGTAATTTCATAGTTAGTTCCCTCCGTGAAAATTCTTGGACTTTTAAGTATGGAATGTCCCCTTATTATTAAGGACAGAAATATCTGTCTCAAGTTCTATATTATTCTTTATTGCTTAATTTGCATATATTATAAAACCGGCGGCGGACTGTGTCAATATAAAAAAACGGCCATTGAGTTTGACCGTTTTCAAATAATAAACTATTTAAAACTATTGTTCTGATTATTCTTGTTCTTATTTTTGTTTTTGTTATTTTCATTGTTGTTCTTGTTATTTTCGTTGTTTTGGTTTTTTAAGCTGTTTTCATTGCGGTTGTTGAATCTGTTCTCGCTGCGGTTTTCAAATTTGTTATTTTCGTCACGGTTTTCAAATTTGTTATTTTCGTTACGGTTTTCAAATTTGCTTTCGTTCCTATTTTTGTTTTCGTTATTCATTCGGCTCATTTGCTCCTTTAAGTTTTCTTGGCTGTCTAATTTTGCTTTGTTTTCCCAATTCTTTAGCTTATCATCATTGTTTTTATTGCTGAAACTGAACCTTTTTATTCCCATCATCCCTTCATATACATGTATTTGAAGATGTTTTGCATCTACATGAATATTATTGACTATTCTACTTTTATTATTATTCCAATAATATCAATAGGTAAAAATAATATCCATATATTCCATTTTTTTCAGCAAGAGATAATACCAAGATCCTGTTCGGCTTGGTATAATGACTGGTACATTTTAAAATAAACCGGTTGTTTTTAACATGAATACAAACAAAAAAATGCTGAAGGGACTGATTATAGTTGTAAAAAAAACTATTTGACCCGCCAGTTCATGATTGCAGTCATACTGCTGTGCCATGGTGTAGCTGGATACAGCCGTAGAAGGTGCCATCATGCATAAGAATGCACATAGTTCAGCGCCCCTGTATCCAAGAAAAAATGCAATCATTATAGTAACTGCGGGAATGATAAATAATTTTCCTGCCGAAACAAGGATCAGGTATTTAATATTCTTCCATATATTGTTTATTTCTATTTCTCCTCCTAGAGCCATCAAGGCCATGGGAGTTGCAGTTTTTGCAATATCTGCAATAGTTTTATCAAGTACAGCCGGAAGTTTGATTTGAAAAACAGATGTTAAAATGCCAAGCACTGTCCCTATTATTAAAGGATTTTTCAATATGCTTACAGCAGTTTCCTTGTAGTTTTGCCTGTGATCAGTAAATAAGTCCAAAACTATAACTGCTGCAAAGTTATAAACCGGGATTATTATGGCTACAAGAGTTGTTACTGCCGCCAGCCCTTCATCTCCGAAAATATTTACAGAGAGAGGGATTCCAAAAAGAATGAAATTACTTCGATACAAACCTTGAATTAAAACTCCCCTGTTCCTGTTTTCTTTCACGTATTTAGGAATAACCATAATGAGTATGCCGATAGTTCCTAAAACCAGTATAAGAGCAAGTATGACAAAGTAGGGGTCTACAGTATCTGATATTTTACCTGTATAAATATTATTGAAAAGAAGGAATGGCATGGATACTTTAAAAATAAATATACTTAATTTATTCAAAAAAAATTCATCGAATATTTTTATTTTTCTAAGGAATACTCCTATTAACATTAATAATACCAATGGCAAAACAACATTCAAAGAAAATATAAAATTATCCACTTTTCATTCCTTCCTTTTATGCGATTATGGCTAAAGAAAATATTTCATCCGCTCAGGTACCACAGGACGACAAATCTTCCTGTTTGATTCCTTTTCAATTATACTCTCAAAACTATTCTTAAACAATAGTTTTAATTGCGCAACTGTTCTTTTAAATATATAATGGTGTTAATAATGCGGTGACCCAATGAATTCCGGATTAAAGTAATTTCCCTGAATTATACGGGAGACACTAAAAAGGAGGTAATAAAGATTAAATGGAAAATTTAAAACTTAAGGATTTTTTAGACTACACTTTTTTATCCGGGCTTGAACTGTCACCGGATAAAAACCAGGCTGCTTTTGTGGTACATACCTCTGATTTTGAGGATAATAAATATTTGTCCAACATATGGCTGTTTAACTGCACCACCTTGGAATATAAAAAACTTACTTCCTTAAATGAGGAAAAGAGTTTTATTTGGCTTGACAATAATACAATTTTGTTTCCTTCCTTGAGAGATGAAAAACTGGAAAAAAGAATCAAGGAGGGCGAGTACTGGACTGTTTTCTATGCAATTGATATAAGGGGAGGGGAAGCATATGAATATATGCGTATTCCCATGAAAGTAAAAAGCATTAAGAAAATAGCCGATGAGAAGTTTCTCTTAACAGCTGCCTATGACCATTACGATATTAATCTTCATTCTCACAAAGGAGAGGAGAAAACTAAGGCAGTTGATTTAATAAAAGAAAACAAGGACTACGAGATATTGGATGAAATCCCTTTTTGGGCGAACGGAGAGGGATTCACAAACAAGAAAAGAAACCGGCTTTATTTGTTTGACAAGGGAACAAAGGATATTTTGCCAATATCAAATCAATTTGAAAATGTAAGTGTGACAAGCATAAAGAGCGGAAAAGCCTTATACGTTTCTTCAAGTTATACAAATAAAATGGAATTGACAACAGGGCTTTTCATGTATGATTTGTATAACAGTCAGGCTCTTTGCCTTGTTGAAGATTTGGAATACTATATTGAATTTGCCGAATTTGTGGGTGATGATATTGTTGTGGCTGCTACTGCCATGGATAAATACGGAATCAACCAAAACTTTAATTTCTATAAACTCCAGAATGGAGAGTTAGAATTTCTTTGCAGGCATGATTACGGTTTGTACAATACAACCGGGTCAGACTGCAGGTACGGAGCGGGGGAATTAAAAAGATCCGCCCATAACTGCCTGTATTTTATATCAACTGAAAACAAAAGTTCATTTGTCAAGAAGCTATCACTGGATGGGAATATTGAGAAATTAACAGCCGACATAGGCTCAGTGGACTGTTTTGACATATGCAGCGAAGGTATGATATTCATTGGACTGAGGGGCGGCAGTCTGCAGGAAATATATACTCTTCAAAATAATGTTGAAACTCAAATAACTAAGTTTAACGAAAAGATAAAGGAAACTAAGACCATAGTAAAACCTGAAACTCTTAATTTTGATAATTATGGGGTTAATATTGAAGGATTTGTTCTAAAGCCTGTTAATTTTGATGAGAATCAGTCATACCCGGGAATTTTAGATATACATGGAGGACCTAAGACTGTTTACGGAGAAATTTTCTATCATGAAATGCAGTATTGGGCAAATGAAGGATACTTTGTATTTTTCTGCAATCCAAGGGGCAGTGACGGCAGAGGAGATGAATTTGCAGATATCAGAGGTAAGTACGGCACCATAGATTATGATGACCTGATGAAATTTACAGAAAAGGTCCTTGAAAAATATCCTCAGATAGACAGGTCAAGAATCGGTGTAACCGGAGGTTCCTACGGAGGTTTTATGACTAACTGGATTATAGGTCACACTGACAGATTTAAATGCGCTGTTTCCCAAAGGAGTATTTCAAACTGGATTTCTAAATTCGGAACAACAGACATAGGTTATTATTTCAATGCAGACCAAAACTTGTCAACCCCCTGGGACAATGTTGAAAAAATGTGGTTTCATTCACCCCTTAAATATGCCGATCTCGCTGTTACTCCAACTTTGTTCATACATTCGGAGGAAGATTACAGATGCTGGTTGGCAGAGGGATTACAGATGTTTACTGCATTGAAATATCACGGTGTTGATGCAAGGCTCTGCATGTTCAGGGGAGAAAACCATGAGCTGTCAAGAAGCGGCAAACCCCGTCACAGGGTCAGGAGATTGGAAGAAATAACAAACTGGTTTGAAAAATATTTAAAGTAGATGCAAATTTAAAAGCTTCCCGAGGGAAGCTTTTTGAATGTATTATCATTAAGGGGGACATGGAGTCCCTTCCTTATCAGCAGCGGTCGCCGATTCCGCCAACCTTGTCACAGCTGCAAAATATTATTACCAGCAATAAGAAGAAGAATAATAAGCTGTCATTATCTCCAAAGCCGCCTATTCCTCCTATCAATCCATCATCTCCGCCGAAGCAAGCAAGAACTACTAAAAGCAAGAAGAAGAATAATAAGCTGTCTCCGCTGTCTCCTAATATATTACCAAACATATAGAACCTCCTAATAATAATTTTAGTATATATTATTCCTTAGACTCTTAATTGTTACTTTATTACCCTTCATTTAATGATTTTAGGTAAAAAATTATTTTATCGATGAATGTATCTCCGGTACCGTAATGTCGGTAGTCAAATTTTGAGGCATTTCTTTTAATGCCCGTCCCTTTGTATTTATCAATGCTGTATTTGACATTCTGCATATCGTTCATCATTTCAAGCAGGTATTGTTTCGAGCGATCATCTTCGTAAAAATCGTCGGTAAGCCTTTTTAAAATATATATTAACTCAATTATGTCATACATTTTTTCCATCATATCTCTGTCGTAGTTTCTTTTATTCATACTCACCACTCCATTCATTAAAACATCAGCTGAAATTTCTTAAGAGGAGGAATATTTGCCTCATTATATTATATGGAGATTATTTGGTGTCGGTTACCTGACGTTCTCAATCAATCTTTCATCGGCAGTATGGGACGGCCATAAATATTTCTTTGATTTTATCATTTTTTATTGTATAATGATTTAAACCGATATTCATACCGAACTGCTGCAGGTATGTTTTGGTGTTGTCATTTGAAGGCCCGGCTTGAAGAATCACTGGCTCAAAAGATGGCTTTTGGGATTATATATATAAGGGGTGCTTTTATGAGAGGATTTGTTAATTTATTGATAGTAGGACTTATAGGCTTGTTATCATCAACTTATTTGTTCAATCTTTCACCTGTTGACTATAGAGGAACAATTGAAATTGAAGCTCCCGTTGAAGAAAGTACTTTAAGTTTGAAAGTTGAAGAGGATAAAATACTGAATCCTGAATCAATAGCAATCAGTCATACAGCTTCTAAGGAAGAAATTGTAAGAATTGTTGCCGACAGCATCTTTACTGTTGACATATACAAGGATAATAAACTGATTAAAAGCAGCATTGATAATTTAGAACCTGTTTCACCTTCAATAGATGCAACTATTTCAGTAAACGAAGACAATCAGATGATTACAGCTTTAAATATAAGTCAGAAGAACTTAGGGCTTGAAGATGGTATATATGAATTTATATTTAATTCAAATTTAATATCAGATGAAGACAGGTCTTTTGTATCTGTTACAGTTACCTATGATACTCCAGGCTCATATTATCCGGCGGTTAATAAAGCCCCTGCAGGCACCAAGGGACTTACCCTCTACTTCCCTACAGTTGATGCTGAAACTGTTATCCCGGTTACCAGGTTTGTAGTTGAGGATAAATCGATTACAAGAATGGCAGTTGAGCAGCTGCAAAACGGCCCTCTGAACAAGGGTATGACAACAGTGATAAAGGATGTTACAAATACTACTTACAACAACGGAAATGTGGTAATTGATATTCCAAGTTCCTACGACGGCTATAACAGCGGCTCTACTGGCAGTATGATGGCTTATAATTCTTTTGTAAAAACAATATTTGCAGTTAACAGATACTGGCCTATTCACAATCTTACATTCACTGTTGACAGAAGAAATGTGGATACATACTTTCATGGTATGTCCAGCGAGTTCATAAACCGCCTGCCTAATACAGAGAAAAAATACATCCTTTATTTGGCTCATAAGACAGAGGATGACAGATACTACCTGTTTGAGTATCAGCTTTACCCGGACCAGCTTGGTATTTTTGAAAATGATACAATAGAAATAAAGGCAGAAAAAATGTTTGGTGCATATCAAAATACAGATATATCATACGGCTCCAGCCCTGTACCTAAAACTGTGGCGCTTAAAACTGTATCCCTTCAGGGAAGGACGATTGTACTCGACTTTAATAAAGAACTTTTAAGTGTTTACAAGGATAAAAACGACTTAAGGCATATGATGGTTGAATCCTTGATGTATTCTTTCACCACCATACCGGGAGTTGACAGCATAAGAATAACTGCAGAGGGCGAAGAAATATCTGATTTCATTGAAGGCCTGGATACCAAAAAAGTTTTATATCCGCCTGAATTCATAAATCCTGAGACGGTAGAAACACAACAGTAAAGAGGAGAATGATATGTTTAGAAACTTTTTGGCAGGAAGATATGGAGTTGACCACCTTACAAGAGCCATGCTCATAGCAGGCATAGTATTAACATTCCTTGGCAATGCATTTGATTTATATTTATTTACTTTATTGTCATATCTTATGTTTTTTGGAAGTGTATACAGGACAACATCAAGAAAATTTGATGTGAGACGAAATGAAAATAATAAGTTTCTCCAATACTACAAGCCTGCAAAATTATGGGTTATAAACAAGTATAAAATTGCAAGCTCAAGCAGATATTATAAATACTTCAACTGCCCGAGCTGCAACAGTCAGCTGAGGGTACCAAGAGGAAAAGGTAAAATATCAGTAACCTGCGGTAAATGCAACCATAAATTTTTACAAAAATCATAAACGGTCATTTTAGATAAAATGACCGTTCCTTATTAACAATGAAACATAGAAATTCAGGGGCATTCATTCTGACTTGCCTCATGTCCTTTACATAAGGAGGTGTGTCCCGGTACCTTTAATGGTAGTATGCTTGAACACTGCTAAAAATGCTGCTGCAACTACTATGCCTGCAGCTGATTGAGCAACGTTTCCGGGAATTTCACTGATAGTTGTCAGGAAGTTTCCTACCATTAGAGAACCCACAAGATAATATGAAATTACCTGCCACACACTTCCCGTTATTGCACCCGCAATCCACTTACGTTTTACGGAAAAAGGAAGCTTTTCTGTCATCAGTCCCATAATCAAAGCCATTATACCCTTTATTATAAATGTGGGCAGTGCATATATACTGTATCCACCGATTATGTCCGCTAAAGATGCCCCTATTGCACCAGCCCATGCGCCGTTTTTCTTACCGATTAAAATTACAGCAATAAATATAAATCCGTCTCCTAGGTGAACATACCCTCCTGAAACAGGCAAGGGAATTTTTATAATAAATGTTGCAACACAGACTAATGCAGCAAACAAAGCTGTGTACACCATTTCTTTAACCTTTCTGTCATCCATTATTATCACCATCCAAAAAATCTATATCCTAAGCTGATTAAATTATACCCGATTCTGTACTCTTTAAAAGATACAGATTGGCAATTTGTTTAGATGACAGATAAAAAAGCATTAAAAATGCTGTGCACCCTCCTTCGACAATGCATAACAAGCGTTACTTCAGCAGTTAACTCAAACCCGGCACCCTCGCGTCACACAAAATTGTCTACTTACTGCTGCTTCCTTCCGGACCTGGCAGGGTTCATAGGTTTTTGTTGCGCAAGACCAAGTTATCAACGCCACTTACTAAAGGCAGGCCTCACAATGCAAGCCTCGGAGAGGGAATTCCACCTTGCTGTAGCGGATTGCAAGTTCAGGGCACCGCTGCCTCCCCGTGTAGCACAGCATAAAAATAATAACATAATAAAAAATTTGTGTCAATGTAATAATTTGGTGACAAAAGCAAGTATGGGGATACTCCTTCTTCTATCAAATGGAAGGGGGACACACCTCCATGGTAAGTAAGCCTGTGAAGTAAATCCATGAAGGAATGTCCCCGTACTTAGTCTTTGTTGGCAGAAGGAATTTCCCCAAATAGTTCCAAAGTCTTTTCCTCTTCAAACTGCTTGGTGTATAAATTGTAATAATGACCTCTTTTAGCTATAAGGCCTTTGTGGGTTCCCCTTTCGATAATTTTCCCATCATTGACAACTAAAATAATATCAGCCTTTTTAACAGTTGATAGTCTGTGGGCAATTATGAATGAAGTTCTGCCTTTCAACAAATATTCAATCCCCTTTTGAATAAGTCTTTCCGTATTTGTATCAACTGAAGAAGTAGCTTCATCCAAAACAAATATCTTAGGATTTGCTAATATTGCTCTGGCTATTGAAATAAGCTGTTTCTCTCCTGTAGAAAGCCTGTCCCCTCCTTCACCCACATTGCTGTTGTAACCATTTTCAAGTTTGTTGATTATAATATCAACGGAAACAATTTTTGCTGCTTTTATAATATCCTCATCTGTTGCGTCCAGTTTGCCATATCTTATATTTTCCTTTATGGTTCCTGAAAACAAGTGAGGAGATTGAAGCACATAACCAATATTGGAGTGAAGCCAAAGCTGGGATCTTTCCCTGTAATCCTTCCCGTCAATAAGTATTTGCCCTCCCGTTGGCTCGAAGAATCTACATGCAAGATTTACCAGGGTGCTTTTTCCGGCACCTGTCTCACCTACAATGGCAATATTGGTGCCTGCAGGAATATGAAGATTGAAATTTTTTAAAACCTCCTCATCTCCGTCAGGATATTTAAAGGTAACATTTTTAAATTCAATTTCTCCCTTAATTTCTTCCCAGTTTTCCTTTTTGGGATTAATATTATCTCCGTAAATTTTCACTACATCTTCACTGTCTTTTATTAAGGGTTCCTGGTCCAACAGGTCGGTAACTCTTTCAATATTTGCCTGGAGAGATATGACTTCGGCAAGTGTTCTCGCCAGCTGCTGAATAGGTTCAAATATGTTTACAGCATAAGAAAGAAAAGCAGAAAGGGTTCCAATTTGAATAATCTGCTCCATTGCAAGCCTGCCACCTCTTGCCAGGACCAAAGCTGTTAAAACCGAACCGAAGAATATTATAATGGGAATGTAAAGAGCATTTAATCTGGCTAATCTTACAGCCGTAAACTTCATCTCACTGCTTAGATCCTTGAATTCAAAAAGGTTTTTGTCCTCTATTACCAATGTCTTGGAGGTTTTTGCGCCTGTTATTCCTTCATTGAAACTCCCTGTCATTTTTGAATTCACTTTTCTTAATTTTCTGCTGGCAGATAAAATCTTATTTTGAAAATACACAGTTATAAGAGCCATTATTGGTATTACCATTCCTACAACAAGTGCTAGCCTGGAGTTAAGCATAAACATAGCGATAAATGCACCTATTACATAAGCAAGGGACCAGAATACATCCACCAATCCCCATGCAATCATAGCTCCTATTCGATTGGTATCGCTTAAGGTTCTTGCCAGTATGTAGCCCACGGGAGTTGTGTTGTAATATGACAATGAAAGGTTTTGGAGGTGTTCAAAGATTTCCTTTCTCAAATCCTTGCCAATATGCATTTCAACTTCTATAGCCAAACGGGCAAATATAGTCACGGATAGGGCCATAGTTACTAAAGCCCCAATGTATAGAGCAATGAAACCATTTATCCCTTCCAGAGTGTCTCTAACAATAAAATTATCCACTGCATATTTCTGAAACAAGGGAATGGATAAATCCATTGACGCAGTGAGAAACATAAACAAAACAAGACCTATTATTTTTCTCCTGTAAGGTTTAAAAAATCTGCTTAATTTTAACCAGGGCTTTATATTAAATGAGCTGTAGCTTTCTTCCTCGTAATAATTCATTATAAGTCCTCCGACAGGTTCATCTGGACATTGAATATGTCCTTATAAATGCCATCCCTGTTTATCAGTTCTTCGTGGGTTCCAATATCTGATACTTTCCCCTTGTCCAATACTAAAATAGTATCAGATTCCATTAAAGTTGTTATGCGGTGTGATATTAATATAGTTGTTGAATAGCCCTTTCTTCTTTTGAGGGAGGAGCGAATTTTTGCATCTGTATCTGCATCAACAGCAGACAGTGAATCATCAAATACCATAACCGGTGTGTTTTGAAGCAGCATTCTTGCTATTGCAACTCTTTGCTTTTGCCCTCCCGACAATGTTACTCCTCTTTCCCCCACAATTGTATCATAGCCCTTTGAAAATTCTTCTATTGATTCGTCAACCCGTGCTATTGAGGCAGCTCCCTTGATTTCATCAATAGAAGCTTCAGGCCATGCTATTTTTATGTTATCCTTAATTGTACGTGAAAATAAGAAGGGTTCTTGAAGTACCATTCCAATGTTTTTTCTTAAATGTTCTCTTTTAATATTTTTAATGTCCACTCCGCCTATGGTAATGCTGCCCGTATCGCCGGGCAGGTCGTACAAGCGGTTTAGGAGATGCATAAGAGTAGTTTTTCCCGAACCGGTACCGCCTAATATGGCAAATGTGGTCCCTGCCTTTATTTTAAAGCTTACATTGTTTAAAACAGGAATATCCCCTTCATATTTAAATGTAACATTTTTAAATTCAATATCCTTATAAATATCCGGAGTACATGCGTCAGGGCTTTCAAATTCCTCAGGTTCTCTTATTATTTCACAGATTCTTTTCAGAGAAACCTTTGTTTTGCTAAACTCAGATAAAATTCTTCCAAAGCTTCGAAGGGGCCATGCAATCATTCCGGTATAAGAAGCAAATGCTAAGAATTCGCCCAATGTTATTACACCATTTACGGTAAAATAAGAGCCATAGACAACAATGGCCATAAGGAGTAACCCTGTTACCAAATCACCCAGCCCCCAATAATAGCCCAGCTGATATCCAAGTTTAACCCAAAGGTCAGAAAAGGTAATATTCCTTTGAGAAAACTTTTCTATTTCGTATTTTTCCCGGCCAAAGGCCCTTACCACACGGACCCCTGTCAGGTTTTCCTGAATTGTAGTAAAAAGCTGTCCTTCCGCTTCATCGGCTGCCAGAAATTTTTTTGCCAGTATTCCATAGAAAATTGTTGAATATAAAACCACTATAGGGATAAATATCAATACTGCAAGAGTAAGCTTAAAGTTCATTGAAAACATTAATACCAAGGATATTACAACCAGCATGATTGTTCTGAACATTTCAACCAATTGCGTACTTAAAAAATTACGGACCACTTCCACATCGGATGTCGACCTTTGTATTATATCTCCGGTTTGATTTTTTATATGCCAGCTGTAGGGTAACTTTTGTATGTGCTCAAACAGTTTATCCCTAATACTCTTTATAATCCCTTCTGTTCCCTTAGCAACGGTAATTCTGCCTATATAATCGCTCACTCCTGTGATAAGAGCCAAAACTAATACTAAGAAGGCAAGAAGCCATAAGTTTTCTTTTAAAAATTCTACCCCTCCTACAGCATCAATTATATTCATAACAGGTTTTGCATAATTCAGGGGAACATCATCAATTACATGGTCTACGGTGAACCTGATAACTTGAGGCACAGCAAAACTTGCAGCAACCTTTACTATGGTTGCTGCAGCAGATATATAGAAAAACTTTATAAATCCTTTTGACAATTTACTGATAATTATAAAATCCGAATCTTTCATTCAAAACCTCTTAATGGGTGCTTACTATATGGGCTTAGGCATGCAGGGAAAAAATATTCTGAAAAATGGGGTTATGACATGCCAAATAAGCAATCCCTATAGGATTGCTTATTAATTCTATATTAATATTCAATTAGTGTCAATAAAAACCAGGTGCTATCTTTTAATAAAGCTTTCGAAATTATCGCTGTATTTAACTGTTTTATCACTGAAAATCCACATTGCTTCTGTTTCAGGCAATAAATTAATTAATTCAATACCCTCCTCAAAAGGTATGCAGAAGACAGCTGTTGATAAGGCATCGGCAACACCTGAATCCTTGCAGATTATGGATACTGAAGTGAAATATTTTGCAGGATACATCGTTTCAGGATCTATTATATGATTATATTTCTCTCCGTCAACAATGTAGTATCTTTCATAATCACCGCTTGTTACCAAAGACCTGTCATCCAGCCTGACTACTTCGATTACCGGCTTTTCAGCCTGGTTATCCGGATTTTGAATTCCTACATTCCATGGTTCATTTGTGGTGATGTTATTGTTTATAGCACGTACATTGCCTCCTACGGACAATAATCCTGAATACATTCCGCTGTCCCTTACTATTTTGCTAACCTGCTCGGTTGCATATCCCTTTGCTACGGCTCCAACATCAAGACTCATAAGAGGATCTTTTAAAAATACTGTTGAATTCTCCTCATCAATGATTATATCTTCAATATTTGTATGCAAAGAGGCATTTCTTAACTCTTCTTCTGAAGGAAGAACTGCATTTTCAGGGTCCTCTATTCCTGCTGTCCTGTATTCATGCCAGATTTTCAAAACTGCCCCGTAGGCAATATTTGTTTTGCCGTTTGTTTTCACATAAAGCTCTTTTGAAAACTTAATCAAGTCAATTATTTTTACATCTGCCTTGACAGGCTTTACTCCTGCATTATCATTGATAGTTTTAATATTGTTAATACCCTCATAATCATTATAGATATCATAAAGCTGATGATATACCTTCAAATTGTCATGAATAATCTGAGAATACCCGGTGAACTCTTCTTCTGTCTCTGCATATCCCACAATTCGTGTAATAGTATCAAAAAGTAAAATAAATTCAGATTGATACTTGGTAAGTTCTTTTTCGCCGCATGAGGTTAAACTTATCATAATTAATATTAACAATATTATTGAAATTGCTTTCTTTATCAAATTGCACCTCTTAAAAAAACACGGGGCAGAATCTGCCCCGTGATGATTAAATGTTAGAATTGTTACATATTAGAATTGTTATATGCTTTTTCGAAAATGCTTTGGAAGTCTTCAATTCCAACCGTAACAGATGATACCAAGTCTTCATCAGTAGCATGACCGCTTTCATCAACTGCTATACCTTTTATTTCTTCAACAGTCTTGCCAACAACATATGCTGCAAATGCATCCGCCTGTTCATACCATTCTTTGCCTATGGCTGAAGCTTTTTTCATTCCGTAATCTTCGCCTAATTCAACTTTAGTTATAGGCGCAACAGATAAATCAGTCGTGATTTTTCCTGATGCATCAAAATTCACGTTAGCTTGAGAAGCATCTATTATTGAACTAGTTACCTTTCCGTCTGCATCAAATGTTGCTACTGCATATGTTGAATAAGCCTGAGCCAATCCTTCTTTGTCGGCTGTTGCGTCTTTTGATTTGGCAATTGTAGTTACAACTCCCAATCCTAATTTATCGGAAGCATCAGCTCCTAAATTTTCTGCATTTGCTACAGCTTTTTCAATAGCTTCCTTATATGGGTTAATTTTGATAGTTACTGATGAAACTAAATCAACTTCAGTTGGAACTCCTGATTCGTCCACAGCAATAGCTTTAACTTCTTCAACTGTTTTGCCTGCTACATACTGGGCTAAAGCATTAGCTTGTTCATACCATTCTTTATCGATACTTGAAGCTTTACCCAGTCCATATTCTTCTTTTAGCTCTTGTTTAGACTTAAATACAGTTTGTAAATCGGTTAATACTTTACCTTCATTGCTAAAAGCGATTTTAGTTTGAGCTGTATCTATTACAGTTTGCACTATTTTCCCTTCTTTGTCAACAGTTACTGCTACTATAACTGAATCTGTTTGTGCTGCTCCGTCTTTTTCGCCTGCATCCTTTGATTTTTCTACAGATGATACAACTGCCAATCCTGTTTTAACAGCACCTTCAGCTAATGGTTCTTCAGTTTTAGGTTCTTCTTGTTTTGGTTCTTCTTGTTTTGGTTCTTCTTCCTTGGGTTCCTCCACCGGTGTTTCAACTTTTGGTTGGTCCTGTGTGCATGCTGTGAAAGCAAATATAGATATGCTTAAGATCAACACTATTGCTAATATTTTTTTCATTACTTTCCTCCATATTTTAAATATATATAATCAGCTTAAAGCTGTTTATAACTTTGTTGTGCAATTCGGTACGATTTTAACAAATTGTTTCGTATTAGTCAACACATTTTTTGAAAATTTTATAGCTTTTGTTCAGCTATGCTGAACTATGTTCTGGATTATACTATTTTTAATAGGATTTTGGTCCCCCGAAATCCTATAAAATTATTCTTTATATCCTAATCTTCTCGATATTTCATCTGCAGCTTCTTTAATTATAATGACAATTTCTTTTATTCTTTCGTCATTCATCCTGAAGGCAGGTCCTGTTGTGCTCAAACTGAACCTTACTTTCCCCTCATGATCAAATATTGGTGCAGCTACACATTTTAATCCTTCAACATATTCTTCATTGTCTATAGTGTACCCCTTATTTTTAACTTCAAACAATCTACTGATGAACTCAACTTTATTTGTTATTGTATTTTTTGTATGCTGTGGAATTCTTTTCGGTAAATAATTTTTAATCTTATCCTTATTCTGATAACATATGATTATTTTACCGTCTGCAGTTGTATATGCCGGTAGCCTGGCTCCTATTGTAGTGGAAGTTTTTATTGACTTGTTGCATTCTCTTTTTTCTATCCATACTACATCTGTTCCGTCAAGCATTGCTAAATGAACAGTTTCTTCAATTTTTTCACAGACCTTATCTATAACAGGCACCGCTGCGTTTCGAATATTCATTGAATTAATTACCAAGTCACCGAATCCGACAAATCGTATGCCCAGTTTGTATTTTTGAGTTTCTTCATCCTGGGAGATGAAACCGTGATACTTGAGGGTAGATATAATACCATGAACAGTAGACTTGTTTAAGCCTAATCTATCAGAAATTTCCGTCAGCTTAAGCTCTTTGTTTTCTTCACTGAAACATTCCAGTATTTTTACTGCCCTGTCAATTGATTGAACTCTGGTTATATCTTTCATAATTAAATTCTCCAAAATTATAACATACAGCACTGCTAAAAATCAATATAAATAATTTATTAACAATCGATTGCGTATGTGATTCCAAACATATTACATTTTCCAATTATTTGCTATTAGAATTAAGTTTTATCATGTCGAATTCTATATTATGATAATATTATCACTGTGTAAATTGCTTGTCAATCTATATGTAAAGTTGAAAATGTTTTAGAAATTTTATTATAGACATGTCAACCCAAATAAGTTAAAATTATGTTATTACAATAAGGAAGGGATATATGAATATGAATATGAATATGACTAAAGAAAAGGCATGGGAATTGCTGAAGGAGTACAATAAAGATGAGTTTCATCTGCAGCATGCAGATACGGTGGGCTTTGTGATGGAATACTTTGCAGAAAAATTAGGCTTTGAAGATGAGAAGGATTTTTGGGGGATTGTAGGAATTTTGCATGATATTGACTTTGAAATGTATCCTGAAGAACATTGCGTAAAAATGCAGGAAATACTGTCCCAAAACGAAGTAGACGAAAAAATTATCAACTCGGCTGCAAGCCACGGATACGGGCTTACAGACGTAAGAGTAAAACCTGAGCATACTATGGAAAAAATACTTTTTGCAACTGATGAACTGACAGGTTTGATAGGTGCTGCAGCATTGATGCGTCCTTCAAAGAGTACCTTGGATATGGAGCTTAAGTCTTTAAAGAAAAAATTCAAGACAGCAAGTTTTGCTGCAGGCTGCTCAAGAGAAGCCATAAAAACCGGAGCAGAAATGCTGGGATGGGATTTGGACTATTTGCTGGATGAAACATTAAAAGCAATGCAGGAATACGAAAAAGCAAGACAATGAAAAATAAAGGATATGCCACGCATGTCCTTTTTAATTTGTTGCTGCTGATTTTCTTTTCTTAAATTTATTTCTTATAAGAGTGAATGCCAAGCAGGATATTACCGTAATCGGTATTACTGTAAATGTGTAAAGAATTATTTTATCGGTAACCGATAAGAAGTTGTTTTCTGCATATCTAATCATAAGAGTCAAAACCAGCGGATGCATCAAATAAATATAGTAGGAGCTTTGCCCGAAAACTCTTATAAAGGGGTAAATATTTTTTAATTTATCCTTCATCCATAAGCCTGTTAAATATACAAAAGGCAATGATATGGTTGAAATCAGAAACCATACAAGAGTAGTTGCAGCAGAATCATAATATGAAACAAGAGTGTAAATTATACTCATAACTATATAAGACAAAACTATAAACACTTTATTTTTCTTGATCCATGTAAAATAATTATCGTATTCCAAAGTAATATAAATGCCCAGCATATAAAATAACATGTATTTCAAGAATAATCTGTCTGATAAATTAAACCTTATGAATTCAGCACACAAATAAGTTATTATTCCTGCAATTATCAGTATTGTCACTTTCCTTTCGGAATTTTTCAAAATAAAATAGAATATGGGGCCTGCAATGTACATCTGAATAATAATTATCACAAAGTAAAGATGATATGACATTGTTCCCTGTAAAAGGCTTTTTATAAAAAACTTAATATCAAGACTGTAATATCCCAAATATATATAAGCGGCATAATAAACAATACACCAGGCAAAATAAGCAACGATAACCTTAGAAAGTCTTTTTTTGAGAAATTCCATATACTTGAATTCACTTTTTTTGTAACAGTAGCTGTAAAAGCTTGTTGCCCCGCTTAAAAGAATAAAAACCGGAGTAGTAAATTTAATGCTTCTGTTCAAAATAAGCACCAGAACATATGGAAAGCTACCGTGAATATAGAGTTCAATTCCTGTTGCTGTTATATGAACTATCATAACAGCAAAACATGCTATGAATCTCATATAGTCCAGTTCATAAAGCTTGTCTCTTTTTTTGATAATTTGTTCTGCTGCAATTGTTGACATTACATCACTCTTTTAAGAATATTTTGGTTATTTTATCATTTATGAGGGACAAATGCAAACCTTTTGAAAATCCATAAATTAAAAATGTTGGGATAATCCGCCGTCTTACATTAGATTTATATTATTATTTCAATTTATATACTGCTCTTATATTGCTTCAAAAGATATATATACTTTTGTTCCGCAGCTTCCACCTTATAAATTGCATAGTCAACCAAGTCAGGCTGTGACACATTTTCAAAAATATTTTTTGCATCTTCCCATTCTTTTTTAGCATTTTCAATATTTAAAAACATTTCGTCCTTTTCCGAATGCTTCTTTGATATAAAATTCTCTATTATGCTTCTTATACTAATCTTTCTTTGAATATCGTTCATGGAAAAAACCTCCTATCTTTATTATTATAGACAGAAGGTTCCTTTTTATTCCTAATATTCCAAAATTAATATATGTCGTTCTATGAGTTTTCTTTTTCCAGCCTTAGAAGATATTCTTTTATTTCTATGCCTCCCCCGTATCCTACAAGCTTGCCGTTTTGGCCAATTACCCTGTGGCAGGGGATGATGATTGAAATTGGATTTTTGTTGTTAGCCATACCTACAGCCCTTGATGCTTTTTCATTCCCGGCTTCTATAGCAATATCCTTATAGCTTACAGTCTTGCCGTAAGGAATATTCTTTAGAGCATTCCATACTCTTTTCTGAAATTCTGTACCGGATGGAGCCAGGGGCAAATCAAATAAGCTTCTTTGACCCTTTAGATATTCCTCTATCTGTTTATGTGCTTCCTTGATAAGTGGAGTCTCTTCTACAGGAATATCATTTAATTTTTCATTTCCAAACAAGACATGTGTAATGAAACCGTCATTCTCTGCAATGCTTATTTTACCTATATCTGTATCATAATAAAATATACTTTTCATTCTTCCTCCGCCAATTATTACTTATCCTTTTTTAACTTTTCATATCTTATTATCAGGTCTTCGCCTTTTTCCTTGTAAGGCATGACCTTCCCTTCCTTATAGTGCTTCCTGCAGAGAGGAATGTAACTTTCGTTTCCACCTATGAAAATTTGTTCGCCTGTATATACAACTTTGCCGTCTAAAATACGGGCATTGGTTAAAGCTTTTTTGCCGCACCAGCAAATGGTTTTAATTTCCTCTATTTTGTCTGCCAATGCCAAAAGCCAGTATGAACCTTCGAATAATTCATTTTTGAAATCGGCTCTAAGTCCGTAGCACATAACCGGAATATTCAGCTCATCAACTACGTCCGTAAGCTCTTCTATATGGTGTTTTTTTAAAAACTGGCATTCATCAATTATAACTGCATCAACACCGAATAAATCATTATATTCCCTTACAACTTCGAAAATATCCATATCCTCATTAACAGCTACTGCTCTCCTGCTAAGTCCCATCCTGGAGGCAACAACTCCCGATTCTGCAAACCTGTTATCCAGTGAAGATGTAAATACCAGGGGGTTTTGTCCTCTTTCTTCATAATTAAATGCAACCTTTTGAACTTCTATGCTCTTTCCGGCACCCATGGTGCTGTATCTAAAATAAAGCTGCGCCATAATTGTCTCCTTCATAATGTGTTATAAATTTTAATTATTTTCAATTGTTTACATAAAAGAAATTATGTATTCTTTAAATTTTCCCTTGGTTTACATAAATGTAATTATGTAAATACCGACCGCATATTCCTGTTATACTAAATCCAGTTTCAAGTCTCCGTCTTTAATCCAGCCTATTTTTCTTAAAATATTACCTATAAGAGGGGTAAGCAGCACAGGAATTCCTATGTATAATATTAATATTCCGAGCCACACTTTCATTCCGCCGCCCATGGCATTTAATGTTTCAATGATTCCTACCAGCCCGCTGGTTCCCATGCCTGCCCCTATGGGGCTGTTTTCCATCCGGAATAAAACTGTTGCCATCGGACCCGTAATTGCAGATACTATTACAGCAGGTATCCAGCACTTCGGGTTTCTCACCAGATTTGGCACCTGCAGCATTGATGTTCCCAGTCCTTGGGCAGCAACTCCTCCCCAACCGTTATCCCTGAAGCTTAAAAACGCAAATCCAACCATATGGGCGCAGCATCCGGCGGTTGCTGCACCTGCAGCAATGCCTGAAAGACCAAGCATCATGCATAGGGCTGCACTGCTTATGGGCAGTGTCAATACTATGCCTACCACCACTGAAACCAGCATGCCCATTAAAAGAGGCCTCAAGGTTGTAGCATACATAATAAATTCACCCGTAGCAGTCATAAAAGCTCCTATTGCAGGTCCTACAGCAGAAGCAATCAAAGTACCTGCAATAATTGTAACAGCGGGTGTAAGAATAATATCAATTTTTGTTTCCTTTGAAACCAGTTTGCCAAATTCAGCCCCTACCAGGGCTGCGCAAAAGGCTCCTGCCGGTCCTCCCAGGACATTGCCTGCGGTTCCCGTAATTGTAGAAGCAAACAAGACTAAGGGGGGAGCTTTCAGCCCATAGGCAACAGCAACGCCGATTGCTGCCCCTGTCATCTGTAGGCAAATTGGATATATTGTTTCAGTTAAAAATAAAATGCCGGCCTTTTTGCCGATGGTATTGAGGATAGTCCCTATCAGCAAGGACGCGAATAAGCCGTAAGCCATGAGTCCTAAGGCTTCAATCAGGTATCTTTGAACTGAAATCTTAATATTCTTTTTTCTTAAAAAGCTTTTAAATTTTGATTCCTTTTCATTCTCATTTTTTTTACTCATTTTTATCCCTCTATAACTTGTATTCTTATAACTTATATTCTAAGCCGCTTTCTCCATAAATTCAATTTTTTTCCCTGAACTTTATTTTGCTGGCTAACCTGCAGTTAGAAAAGTTTGTGGGTCTGATCCTTTGTTAAAAGTTGAAAAAGCATGAAATTCATGCTTTCTACATTTCTCTTCTGCCTTCCATGGCTCTCATGAGAGTAACTTCGTCTGCGTATTCTATGTCTCCGCCTACTGGAATTCCATGGGCTATGCGGGTTACTTTAATCCCCATTGGCTTTATGAGACGGGATATATAAACTGCCGTTGCCTCTCCTTCAATAGTTGGATTTGTCGCTAAAATTACTTCTTTTACATCTGCATTAAGCCTTGTTATTAAACTTTTGATATTTATATCATCAGGACCAATTCCATCGAGAGGAGAAATTGTTCCATGAAGGACGTGGTAGACACCTTTGTACTCCTTGGTCCGCTCCATGGCTGCAATATCTCTTACATCTTCAACAACACATATGGTTGACATATCTCTCTTAAAAGAGCTGCAAATACTGCATAGCTCGCCTTCTGTCATGTTCCCGCATCTTTGACAGTGTTTTGTATATTTTTTTGCATTAACTATTGCTTTTGCAAGCTCAACAACATCAGCCTCTTTCATATCAAGAATATGAAAAGCAAGCCGCTGAGCTGATTTTCTTCCTATTCCCGGAAGCTTTGCCATTTCTTCTATTAGTTTCGTAACAGGTGCGGTGTAATGCTCCATCACATTAACCCCGGTATGTTTACTCCGCCTGTTATTTTTTTCATTTCACTGTCCGTCATTTCATCAGCTTTTCTGAAAGCTTCGTTAATGGCGGCAACAATCATGTCTTCAAGCATTTCAACATCGTCTTTGTCTACTACTTCAGGATCTATTTTAAGCTCCAGCAAGGTTTTTTTACCGTCAACCTTGACTGTAACTGCTCCTCCGCCTGATGTTGCTTCCACTTCTCTCTGTTGAAGTTCTTTTTGCATATCCTCCATTTGTTTCTGCATTTTTTGAACCTGCTTCATCATATTGTTCATATTTCCGCCGCCGGGCATACCCATGGGCATTTTTCTGCCTTTCGCCATTTTTAATCCTCCTGTTTGTATTCTACTATTTCTCCAAACTCATTTTTCAAATCTTCATATACATCTTTGATAGTTGTTTTTTGCTTTATATGTTTTTCTTCCTTTTTAGTGATAAACTCGACTTCACAATCTTCATTCAAAAATCGTCTCAAGGCAGCTTTAAACTGATCCTTGTTTTTAGGCTGATTTGCAGCACTGATGTGGAATGTAAACTTAGGGTCAAATTCAAATACTGCTTTTTTATTTTTTACCTCGATCAGCCTGGATTCTCTGACAATAGCATGCAGGCCTGCATTTTCGCTTCTGATTTCTTTAAGTATCGCCTGCCACTGGCTTAAGATAGTATTAAAAACTGCTTCGTCGCTTTTGTCCTCTTTGCTGTCAAGGGCTTCTTCATTTTCTTTTGGCGGTATTTCAGGCTTTTCTTTGCCTGCTGTCTTTTTTGTTCCTCCGATGTTTTCTTTGATATCCGGCTCTTTATTTATCCTTGCAGTCCGGTTTTCCCGTATCCTTTCTGCGTCTTTTGTCTTAAATCCTTCATGCAGGCTGTTCTCTATGCTCTCAATTCTTTTGACTAAGTCATCTTTACTTACATAATTTACGTTATGCAGCATTTTAATAAGCTTTGTTTCTAAAAGAATTCTTGGATTTATCGCCCTTTTGCATTCTGCTTGTGCTGTTGACAGGTCCTCTATTATTTTAACTGTTTCATCAACAGTGATTTTTTTGTTTAATTCTACAATTTCATTTGCTTCATCCTCAGATATCCTCATTAGATTGTCAGAAGAATTTGTTGTTTTTATTATAAGCATATTTCTGAAGCAAATAATCAATTCATCAAGAAAAAATGTAAGCTCTTTACCGCTGCTTAAAATATCGTCCACCAGAATCATGGTTTTTTCTATGTTCTTATCAACAATTGCATCTGCTGCTTTCAAGACAGCCTGATAATTTACTGTTCCCAATAAATTTATCACTGTTTCATAATCAACCCTCGTATTGAAGGATATGCATCTGTCTAAAATGCTTTGAGCATCTCTCATCGCACCTTCTGAATTTGCTGCAATTAATTTCAGGGCTTTTTCTTCATATTGTATATCCAGGTCACTGCAGATTTTTTTCATATTTTCAACAATAATATCAGAACCTATTCTTTTTAAATCAAATCTCTGGCACCTGGATAATATCGTAGCCGGTATTTTATGAGGCTCTGTAGTAGCAAGGATGAATAAAAGGTGGTCAGGGGGTTCCTCCAAGGTTTTTAAAAGAGCATTAAATGCACCCTTTGACAGCATATGTACTTCATCTATTATGTAAACCTTATACCTGCTTTTAACAGGCAGAAATTTTACCTTGTCTCTAAGCTCCCTTATGTCATCTACACCGTTATTTGATGCCGCATCCATTTCAATAACGTCCATATTTGTTTCATCCAAAATGCTTTTGCATATTTCACATTCATTGCATGGATTCCCTTCATGGTTGTTCAAACAATTAACAGCTCTTGCAAATATTTTGGCGGTGGATGTTTTTCCGGTGCCCCTTATTCCGCTGAAAAGATAAGCATGGGCTGTATTACCAGATATTATTTGATTTTTCAAGGTCCTTGTTACATGCTCCTGGCCCAGGACATCATCAAATATTTTAGGGCGGAATTTTCTATAAATTGCTTGATGTGACATATACACCACCTTGGTTTAATGATTTTTTTAATTATAGCATAGAATATTTTATTTAACAACTCTAGATTATTCCTTGTTTTCTGTTTGATTCCCCGGTATCTCGATTAAGAGGCCTGCTTGTCTTTCCTTAAATCTTACTAAAATTGTTTCTCCAAGTTCGGAAGTAAGCACCGATATAAAAATAAATACAAATCCAGCCGCCATCTGTAAAGTAATTTTTTCTTCTAGAATCAATACTGCCAATACTGTTGCAAAAACTGATTCCAATGATATTATTATTGCCGCATGTGTGGCATTTGTATGCTTTTGTGCGTTTAACTGCATAGTGTAGCATAGGAAGGTAGGGAAAACCGACAGATACAGCATATCGCCCATAATTTTTCCGGGTATGTTGATTCTTAAATTATTCGTCAGCAATAAAACTGCAAAGCTTAAAAAAGATACTGATATCATTGCATATGTATTTACGGAAACAGGATTATACCTTTTGGAATAATTATCGGATAACACCACATGGGCAGCATAAAAGAAAACACTGCCGAAGCTTATTACATCTCCTATGTTTATTTTAAAACTCCCGCTTAAATCCAAGGTTAAAAATCCAAGTCCAACGGCCATAAGAAATACTGCAGCCAAGCTAACTCCTGTTGGTTTTCTCTTGTAGGCCGCCCAGTGAAGAAATGGTACCACTACCACATTTGTGCTTATTATAAATGAGTTTTTGCTGACTGTTGTATACCTTATGCCGTAAAAGGCAAATAATGCTCCAAAACAGAGCATTGCACCAAGCATGAATCCTGCCTTTATTTCTTTCTTTGAAGATGTTTTTAAATATCTGCCGAAAAATACCAAGCTTAAGGCAGACGCTATTGAAAACCTGAAAAATATTATCTGCACAGGGCCGACAATGTCTATTGAGCCTTTGGTTACCACATAGCTGCTTCCCCACAAAAAAGCAACAACCACCAGCATCAAATCCGCCCTTAGCGGAGTCAGTTCCTTTTTCATTTTTACCTCAACGAATAGAATAGTATCATTTCAATTATATAACTTATTTAGATATATATTGTTAAATAATTTTAACAATTTGGAATTTACGGATTAATGTGATAAAATAAGAAAGAGGGGGAAAGAATGTCCCCCTGACAGGAGATAAAAATGGAAATAAGGCAGATAAGGGATATTACAATAATTGATTATGACCACAAGAGTTATTTGGGCATTGCCTGCGATTCCTGCGGAGGCATTGGATACAAGGAGCACGACCTTGTTAAAGCTTCTCCTCAATTAACTGCATACCATACGGGAAAGGTAGTTCTTGCAGAGCTTATGAGCATGGGATTTACACCCTTTATTCTGGCAGACGGACTGGCTGTTGAAATGAACAATACCGGCAGGCAGCTTATTGAGGGTTTTAATGAAGTATTGTCAAAGCTGAGTTTCAACGTACATTTAACAGGCAGCACGGAAGAAAACATCAAGACCGTGCAGACTTCCATGGGAGTTACCTGCATAGGTTTTTGCAGCAAGGATAAATTAAAATTCAAAAAAACAAAAACCGGCGATATCTGCCTCCTAGTCGGCCTACCTATGGTTGGAAATGAAGTTTTGCAAAACCCTGATAAAATACTGGACATAGATGACTTTGAAAAATTGTATCTTTGCGACTATATAAATGAAATGCTTCCCATAGGCTCAAGAGGTATCGAATGTGAGCTTAATGATTTATTGAAAGACAATAAGCTTAAATTTGAATATGAAAGCAGCATTTCAATAGATTTGAAAAAATCAGGAGGTCCTTCTACAAGCTGCCTTGTAACCTTAAGGATGGAGAACCTGGGGATAATAAAAGGCATAATAAAAAAGCCCATAAATGTTATAGGCTCATTTTTGTAGGTCATGCGCAGGGGATTGCATCAAATTTGTTTGCTCCCTGCGTCGCACAAATTTGGATTCTGTGCGGTTGACCTGCCAGCCATCTGTTCTTCGCTATGGCTCGAACATATGGGGTTAGGTCATACTATTCCATGTTGTATTTTTTCTTAAATCTGTCAACTCTTCCGCCCTTATCAACAAATTTCTGTTTGCCGGTAAAGAATGGATGGCATTCTGAACATATTTCAACTCTAATTTCGTCCAATACAGACCCAGTTTCGAATGTATTTCCGCATGCACATTTCACAGTAACAGTTTTATAATTAGGATGTATATCTTTTTTCATACCGTTCACCTCTTTCTACCTCTATATAAATATATTATCTTCAATTTACCTTGAGTATTATAACATAAGCTTTTATAGAATACAATATTTTATTTTTTTAATTTATCTGCCGAATTTATCACGATTTGTCAGTCATTTAATAGTATCTGTCGTTAATCTCCGACTTCATTTTTTCAATGCTTAAAATTTGTGCAGCTTGCTTGATGAATTCATCATTTGTCTTTGTACGAATCAAGCCGTCAATTATTCTTTCAGTCACATCTGCAGTTGAAAAGTTGCTCATTGCCTTTCTCAATTGCCATATTGTCTGCATTTCTTCATTATTAAGCAGCAGCTCTTCTCTTCTTGTGCCGGATTTATTTATATCAATGGCAGGAAATACCCTTTTTTCTGAAAGCTTCCTGTCTAAATGAATTTCCATATTGCCTGTGCCTTTGAATTCTTCGAATATTAAATCATCCATCCTGCTTCCTGTTTCAATAAGTGCGCTGGCAAGTATGGTGAGACTTCCGCCGTTTTCGATATTTCTGGCAGCACCGAAAAATCTCTTGGGACCGTACAATGCTCCGGGATCAAGTCCGCCGGACAAGGTCCTCCCCGTAGGAGTTATAGTCAGATTATATGCCCTTGCAAGTCTTGTAATGCTGTCTAATAGAATAACAACATCCTTCCCATGTTCAACAAGCCTTTTTGCCCTGTCTAATACCATTTCAGCTACTTTAATGTGATTTTTAGGCAGCTCGTCAAAGGTTGAATAAACAACATCACCCTTCACATTTCGCTGCATATCCGTTACTTCTTCGGGACGTTCATCTATTAGGAGCATGATAATTTCAATTTCAGGATAATTTGCTGCTATGGAGTTTGCCATGTTTTTTAAAATTGTTGTTTTACCGGCCTTTGGAGGAGCTACAATCATACCTCTTTGACCCCGGCCTATGGGTGCGATTAAGTCAATAATCCTCATTGCAATATCTATGGGTGATATCTCCAGCTTTATTCTTTGATCAGGATAAACGGGAATAAGAGTATCAAAATCCTTTCTGTTTCTTGCCAATTCAGGATTTAAGTCATTTACTTCCTTCACGTAAAGAAGTGCTTTAAACTTTTCTCCCTGTTTCGGAGGTCTTGTTATTCCTGAAATTTTATCACCGGTCTGCATGTGAAATCTTCTGATTTGGGAAGGGGATATGTATACATCGTCATCGCTGGTTAAGTAGTTATGAGTTCTTAAAAAGCCGTAACCATCAGGATGAGTTTCAAGAATGCCTGCTACCTTTATAGCTTCCGCGCCGCTTGTTTCGATTTCTTCAACTATTTTATCGGGCAATTCCGCCGTTTGCTCTGTATCTTCTTTTTCTTGAATGTCTTCATTTGCGCCCTTTTCATTTGTAGTCGGGCTGCTTGTTTCAAACTGTGTTAATTTTAAAATTAATTCATCTTTCTTATACTTATAGGCATCATGCATGCCTTTTGATTTAGCCAGCTCCTTTAATTCAGAAAGCTTTAAACTCCCAAGCTCCATATTACCTCCCTGCATATTTAATTAATAATAATTATGGAAAAATTCCGGAAAGATTTCGAAGAGTGCCTAAATAATACCATTTTATAATATATTAGTCAAGAAAATAAATTAATCCTTTATTTTATGAAATAATATGCAAGAGCCATGACATATTTTTAACAGTCAGTTGACTATATTGAATTAATAAGGTAAAATAATCGTAGGCAAAAAATTATAAATGGAGGTTAAAATGGAAAAATTAATTATCACAGCTGCAATTTGTGGAGCTGAAGTAACAAAAGAGCATAACCCTGCAGTTCCTTATACAATTGAGGAAATCGTAAGAGAAGCAAAATCTGCATATGATGCTGGTGCATCAATTATACATCTTCACGTAAGATGGGATGATGGAACTCCAACACAAGATACAAAGAGATTCCAGGAAGCAGTTGATGCAATTAAAGCAGTTTGTCCAGATGTAATAGTACAACCTTCTACAGGTGGAGCAGTTGGAATGACTGACTTAGAAAGATTAGCTTCTACAGACATCGTACCTACACCAGAATTCGCAACATTAGACTGTGGTACATGTAACTTTGGTGGAGATGAAATATTTATTAATACTGATAATACAATTTTTAACTTCGCTAAGATTATGAAAGAAAAAGGAATCAAACCTGAGCTTGAAGTATTTGACAAAGGTATGATTGACATAGCATTAAAAGCTGATAGAAAAGGTTTATTAGTTCATCCATTACATTTTGACTTTGTTCTTGGAGTACAAATGTCAGCAACTATCCGTGACCTGGTATTCATGGTTGGAAGTTTACCGCAAGGTTCAACATGGACTGCAACTGGTATTGGTAAAAGTACTTGGACCATAGCAGCTGCAACAATAGCTATGGGTGGACACGTAAGAGTTGGCTTTGAAGATAATGTATACTTAGAAAAAGGTGTATTAGCTAAATCTAATGGAGAATTAGTAGCAAGAGTTGCACGTCTTTCTAGAGAAATTGGACGGGAGGTAGCAACACCGGACGAGGCACGTGTAATACTGGGACTGAAATAAAGATGCCCTAACCCTCTCCAAATGGAATACTTTGGTGAAGGAGACTGGGGGATGCTCTTTAAGACTGACACAATTAAAAAGAAAAGAGATTTTAGAGAACGGCCGGCCGTTCTCTTATTTTTATTGGTAACCTTAACTGACTTAAAACATATATTAATTTAACAGATAAAAGGAAGTGTTGTATGGATCAGGAAAGTATGGTGTTTGAAGGTATAATCAGAAAACTAAATATTGACAGCTCTGATGATAAAGAAATCGAAAATAATACAAACACTGGATACAAGGCACTGATTTCATGCATCACCAACCTGCCGCCCAAGCAATTTGTACTTTTATCAACCTTGATCGGCATTTTTTTGATAGACGGCATCGATGCAAAGGACCAAATCATACTTGGAAAATTCATCAATAATATAGGTCAAACAATATTTACAGCGGCTGCTCAGGAAAAAATTAACATTAAAAACGGCAACTAACAAGGATTTGTACTTTTATACAAATCCTTTCATAACTTTTTATTGTTTATTTTTCACTGTTCACTACTATCTTCTTTCCATTGCCAGGTCTACAAGCTTTACAATCAAATCCTTGTATTCAATACCGATTTTTTTAAGCATTGAAGGATACCTGCTTAAGTCCGTCAGTCCGGGTATAGTATTGATTTCATTTAAATATATATCATTTTCAGGTGTTAAAAACATATCCACTCTGGAAAGCCCGCTGCAGCCTAATGCTTTGTAGGTCTTTGCTGCAATTTCTTTTGCCCGGGCTTTTAAGTCATCGCTGATTCGTGCAGGACAATATATTTTTGAATTGTGCTGAGAATATTTTTCAACATAGTCAAAAAAGTCATTCTTGGTGTCTATTTCATCAACCTCACCGATTAAAAGCTCGTCGTTACCTACCACAGCACAGCCTATTTCAAATCCTTCTATATTTGATTCAAGAACTATTTTCCTGTCATATTCAAAGGCTTCCATAATCCCCTTTTCAAATTCATCATAGTTTCTCACTTTGCTTATGCCGATGGAAGAGCCGTTGTTGGCAGGCTTGATGAACATAGGAAGTGACAGCTTTTCAAAAGCCTCTTCATATAAATTTTTAATATTTAAATTTTTATAATTTACTGCTGTCATAAAAGGAGCGGTTGTAATTCCTGCTGCTTCACAAATTATATGTGTATATTCCTTGTCCATGGATACGGCTGATGAAGTCATATCGCAGCCAACAAAAGGAAGACCGGACATCTGGCACATTCCCTGGATTGTGCCGTCTTCTCCGTTCCTGCCGTGTAGAACGGGAAAAACACAATCTATTTCAATCTTTTCATAGGTGTTTTCTGTTTCATTAAGCTTGATAAGCCCTTTAAAATCACCCATACTTAACAATACAGGGCTTAATTTACCCTTATGCCATGTATCATCATTAATTTTATCCGTGCTTCCTTCGTAATGAAGCCATCTGCCTTCTGTTGTTATTCCTATCAATGTTACTTCGTACAGTTCATCAGGAATATTATCGATAATTGCAGCTGCTGAATGCAATGAAACGGAATATTCATCAGATTTGCCTCCAAATAATACGGCTAATTTTGTTTTACTCATTTTCCCACTCCTTTAATTTATTTGCTATATATTCAAGCTTTAAGAATCTTGAGCCTTTGATTAGAATTGTGCAGTCTTCCTTGATATATTTCTTTAAATATAAGGCTGCTTCTTCTTTTGTGTCAAATTCAACTATGGTTTTGATAGTTGTATTTTCCCTGGCAGCTTTAGCTATAAATTTTGCTTCTTGTCCTATGGTAACAAGTTCATCAATATGATGGCGGGATAAATTCTTCCCTACACTATAATGTATATCATGGCTCATTTCTCTGTAGCCAAGCATGTCCCCCAATACGGCAATTTTCTTTTTTGAACTGAATAATTCAAAAATATCAAGGGCAGCGTTTACGCTGGCAGGATTTGATTTATAGCAGTCGTTTAAAATATTGCATTTGTTTATACTTATAATTTCATTTCTAAGACCTGTTTTTTCAATATTCATAAGTCCTGAACGTATTTCTTCCGGATTCATTCCAGATTCCAGGGCAGCCAAAATTGCAGCCATGGCATTTAAAGCCTGATGCCTGCCTAACATATCAATACTAAGCTCATCAAGAATTTCATGACTTACACTTATTGTTATGCCCTCTAAGCTTTGTTTGAAATCCTTCAGCCATATGGTATTGTTATTATTCAGTCCGAATGTCTGCCTTCGTATACTTTCTTTAATTTCAGTATCCCTTAAGGTTTTTTCAATCAAACTGTCATCGCCGAAATAAATGAATAATCCCCCATCTTTAATTCCTTTGACTATTTCTAGTTTTGCTTTTGCTATATCTTCAATGGAAGGAAAATTGTCTATGTGTACTGAGCTGACGCTTGTTAAAATTGCAATATCAGGTTGTACCAAATCAGTTAAAAATTCAATTTCTCCTTTTTTTTCCATTCCCATTTCTATAACAGCTGTTTCACAATCCTCATCTAAGCTTAGAAGTGTAAATGGAACTCCGATTTCAGTGTTATAGTTTCCAATGGTTTTTTGTGTTTTATACTTTTGAGACAGTATTGCGGCAGTTATGTCCTTTGTGGATGTTTTTCCGTTGCTGCCTGTTACGCCCACTATTTTAGTATTTAATTTATTTCTGTAATACCTTGAAAGCTCTTGCAAGCCTTTTACTGTATCTTCCACCAAAATAACAGCGATATCACCGGGAGGATTTGGTTCATCCATATTCCAAAGTGTTGCGGCAGCTCCGTTTTTAATTGCATCTTTGATAAAGCTGTGTCCATTGACATTTAACCCTTTTATGGGTATGAAAAGGCTGTTTTTCGTAACACTTCTTGAATCAATGCTGACACCCGTAATATGGTTGTCCCGATTACAGCCTGTACACCGAGCATTTAATATATCAGCTGCTTCTTTTATTTGAATTTTTATCATATAAGGACCCTTTCAAATAATATATTAATAAACTAATTATATTGCATGTCATAAGTTTCTGCAAGGTGCAAAAAAGACCATAGAAAAAGGACATCCCTTTATTATAAGGAATGTCCTCGATTATTTACTTATAATCATTTTCCCTGTCGACAGCTTCCTGTCTAATTTCCTTCCGCATGCCCTTTAATGCTTGATCACGTCTTCTATTCTTTTCTTCTAATTCCTGTTTTTGCTTTTCATCTTCTGTAATTTTGATTGTATCTTCGGTTTTTCTGTAGTTCATTATCGTATTGTCAATATTAAATTGAATTCTTTCAACATTATCTCTTCTGTCGTCGGGTTTTGGTCTGTTATCCATACTGTCTCCTTAATTATTTTATTTTTATTATTGCTAAAAATAAGTTAATTAACCCTCCATTTAATGGGACAGGAGGAAATGTTTGATTCATACAAGATAAAAATCAAAGAAGACAAGCTGACCTGTCTTCTCTGTTTTTGTTTATGGCATCTCGCAGTCTCCTTCACCAAAATTTTTGCTCCCTCTGGTCGCATATTTTGGGAAGTCGTTGCGAATGACCTACCGCCGTTCCTCAGAAAAAGGACTCTGAGAAATGGGGTTAGGGCATCTTAATACTTCATTTCAGCCATTCTTACATAGCTGTCATATCTGTCTTTAGCATCTTTTTCTGCTTTAACGTATAGTTCTTCAGCAGTTTCAGGGAATGAAGTTTTCAATGATGCATACCTTACTTCACCTTCAAGGAATTCTCTGAATGATGCAGATGGTGCCTTGGAATCTAATACGAACGGATTCTTCCCTTCATCTTTAAGAAGCGGGTTGAATCTGTACAAATGCCAGTATCCTGCTTCTACAGCTTTCTTTTCTCTTTCAATAGTCTTACCCATTCCTGCTTTGATTCCGTGGTTGATACATGGTGCGTAAGCTATAATCAATGATGGTCCTTGATAGCTTTCTGCTTCTTTTATTGCTTTTAAGAATTGATTCATATTAGCACCGATAGCAACCTGTGCTACATATACATAGCCATATGTTGAAGCAATCATGCCAAGGTCTTTTTTCTTTACTCTCTTGCCTGCTGCAGCAAATTTCGCCACTGAAGCTGTAGGAGTTGCCTTTGAAGACTGACCTCCCGTATTTGAGTAAACTTCTGTGTCAAGTACCAGTACATTAACATCTTCTCCTGATGCCAGCACATGGTCAAGTCCGCCGTAACCTATATCATATGCCCATCCGTCACCGCCGAATATCCATTGTGACTTCTTAACAAGATAATCTTTTTTGTCTAATATGTTTTTAACTGCTTTAGCACATTTATCGCATGGTTCAAGTTCTTCAAGTACTTTAACAACCTTTGCGCTGGCTGCCTTTGATTCTTCGCCTAATTCTCTGTTTGCAATCCATTCTTGTATTGCTTCTTTTACTTCAGGCTTAGCATCCAGCTCCAGCAACTCTTCCATTGATAATTGGATACTGTCTCTTATTTGTCTTACTGCTGTTGCCATTCCATAACCATATTCAGCATTGTCTTCAAACAATGAATTAGCCCAGGATGGTCCTCTTCCGTTTGCATCCTTTGTATATGGAGTTGATGGTGCAGATGCTCCCCAAATTGATGAGCAGCCTGTGGCATTTGCAATCATCATCCTGTCGCCGAACAATTGAGTTATAGCTTTTACATATGGAGTTTCGCCGCAGCCTGCGCATGCTCCTGAAAACTCAAAGTATGGTTTGCAGAACTGGCTGCCCTTAACTGTTACTTTATCCATCAAATTATCTTTGATTGTCACTTTATCAATAGCATATTTCCAGTTTGGAACTTCTCTTTCAGCTTCCTCTGCAATAGGAGTCATTACCAAAGCTTTATTGCCTTTCTTGCC
>JAGOIH010000082.1:0-3912 GCA_017995755.1 Sedimentibacter sp.
TTGAATATTTTAGTGTTTACAATGGAGTTAAGAAATATTGACGGCTGTTCATCCAGTAAAATATGATTGTTAATTTCATTTAACAACAATATCTTGATGTCATCATCTATTTTGTTTAAATTCAATTTCTTTTGTTTAAGCTGCATAAATACCTCTGTCTAAAATAATGTTAGCACATAGTTAACATTCCATCTTAAACATAGAAATATTCTGTTAATATTTGCTTAATTTCTGAAGTTTTGTTAGCGGCCATATATCTGTGAAATTTTTTTCCGTAACAAAAGTTCAAATTTCCGGTAGGAAAAGTGGACAAGATAAAGAAAAAAGTGCTGAATCAACTATGATACAGCACTTTTAATATACTTTAAATATAACCTAGGATTGTTTTTTTAGGGAATGGACAACCCAAAATCAGAGTCTATTTCTGCTTCAAATAAAGCCGCTACCGCTGCATAACCATCTTCCGTCAAATGAATATCTGCCATAGGTACCAAAGGATTGCTTATATCGGCATATAGATATCCAAAACCATAGGCAAACATGTGTCCGCCTGGTCTTTTATACAGACCTTCAGAATATCCATTGACTATCGGGAGCGTTTCAATAAATTCAATTGAATCAGGGTATTTTGCTTCCACCGCATCAATGGCAGCCTCTAGAACATCATTTAACTTCATCACTTGCGGAGCCAGATCGATGATGCTTAAAACACCAGATGCAGCTAATAATAATTCCTGTAATTCAGGCGAAAGTGACGGAAGAAGCGTCGGGAGCAATTGATCAAGAATACTATTCAGATGGAATAGCTTTTTTTCTGGCGGTATAGAAACAAAAACCTCATAATCCATTCCGAGTACACCCATATTGCTAAAACCAAATGCAAGATCGTCCAACGAAATATCAGCGGACACACCGCCTAGATCAAATACAATCCCCTGCTCAGCGAGTTCAATCAAGATCGGCAAGGGATTATAATAGCCCATTACATAGACCTTTACATCTTTACTTGCCTTAAGTGTTTTCCTTAATATAGTTTCCACATTTGCCTGCAGTTCCTCTTTGCCTCCACCGGCATCGAAATATTCGACACCCGCTTTCAATGCGAGCAGAGCCTCCACAGGATCTATGGGAACACGATTCTCTGTACAACTATCAAAATATGCATAAAAAGGTTCAAGGAAATCATTCGCTCCGATTGTTAGTGTAACAATATCAGCATGGACTAAATTTTTATAAGCTTTTGATGAGGTAGCTCTAGCCAGCTTTGCTGCTGTATTGCCGGAAATGCTGTAGTCTTCATTAAATGAATCAATAAAACCTTCATCAAAAAGCCATTTTGCTATCAGATCAGTATAACCGCAATCCGAGCCCTCTTCCCAACCGGGGAGTTCTCCTGACATCGCTCTCACACCAGCCGCATTGGAATCTCCTAAGGCGACATAATTAATGACAGCAGGGGCCTGATCGGGCAAACGTACAAAATCAGGTATTCTTGGTGCCGCTAACGCCGGAGTTACAGACGAAATGGCAAAAATAAGCACCAGAATAACAGGCAACCATCTTTTAATTCGTTTGTTCATTTTAATTCCTCCTATCGTATATAATATTTACCCATATTTCCGAATATTAAACCACTTTTTAAACAAAATGCTTGAGGATGTCAAAAGCCAATTAGGACTTGAGGGTATCAGCACTTAATAACACATAATAACACTATGTAACAAACAAAAATTTATATTTCTTTTTATAGTACGGCTTTTATGATATAATTATAGGGCAATAATGTTTATATTATTGTAATAATAAAGGAGACAGCCATGAATCTTAAAAATATAATCATTAATTTGTTAAGTTCGATTAAGAAACCCCGTGATTTTCAAGACCAGGACCTGCAGTTTGAAAATAAACCTCCGGTAAGGCGGGGAAAATTGAAGTTTTTGTTAATCCTGCCTGTACTGCTTATTGCAGTTGCTGTAATAATGTCCTGTCAGTATACAGTTGAGGAAACAGAGCAGGCAGTGGTGACAACCCTTGGGAAGGTAACAAGCGTTGAATCCGCAGGACTGCATTTTAAACTGCCCTACCCCATACAGGGTGTAACAAAGGTAGCTGTAAATAAAACACAAAAATTACAAATAGGCTACTCAAGCGAAAGTGAGTCTGACAGTTATTTATACACATCAGTAGCAGATGAAGCGAAAATGATAACCGGAGACTTCAACATTGTAAATATAGACTTCTTTATCGAATGGAAAATTTCAGACCCCGTAAAGTTTTTGTATAATTCAGATGAACCGGCACAGATTTTAAAGATGGTGTCACAGTCATCAGCAAGAAGCATAATCGGTTCAAAAGATGTAGATGGTGTTTTAACTACTGAAAAATCAATAATCCAAGCGGAGATTAAGGAAAAAATAGTCAACAAACTGGAAAACTATGATTTGGGAATTCAGCTTTTAGATGTCAAAATTCAAGACAGTCAGCCTCCAACTCAAGAGGTAATCCAGGCCTTTAAAGAAGTTGAAACAGCAAAGCAGGAAAAGGAAACAAGGATAAATGAAGCATTGGCTTACAGGAATAAAACCCTGCCTGCAGCTGAAAGCAGCGCAGATAAATTAATCAGGGAAGCCGAATCCTACAGGGAATCTAAAATCAATGAAGCAAAAGGCGATGTGGCAAGATTCAATGCAATGTATACAGAATATGCCAAGAATAAGGATATAACCAGAACCAGAATGTATTTGGAAACCATAGAAGAAATTCTGCCCGGCGTAAAGGTGTATATTGATTCATCAGAAGGCGGAGTGCAAAAATTACTGCCTTTGGAAAGTTTTAATACAGAAAATGGGGGTGAAAACTAATGCAGGAAACTAAAAAGAAAAGCAAATTAGGGTTTCTTATAAAATTAATTATATTCATTGTATTGGTTGTTTCAATTACCAACACAGCCTATATAGTAAGAGAAAATGAATATGCCTATGTAACCAGATTTTCAAAATTTGTAAAAATCCAGGATACTGCAGGACTGCATTTCAAGCTCCCCCTATTGGATAAAATAGAAAAAATACCTCAGTACAGGATGATGTATGATATACCTCCGTCAGAAGTATTGACAGGGGACAAAAAAACATTGGTAGTCGACAATTTTACTGTATGGCAGATAGATGACCCCTATGCATTCATGAGGACAGTATCAAGAATATCTGAAATGGAGAACCGTATTGATGCGGTTGTATACAATGCAGTTAAAAACACACTGGGAACAATGAACCAAACTGCCATTATCAATTCAGACAACAGCTCCATTGACGACGTTAATGATAAAATAACCGAACTGGTCAATGCCCAGCTTAAAAACTACGGTGTATCCACTATTGCAGTTGAAATTAAAAGATTAGACCTGCCAAAAGACAATGAATCGGCCGTATACAACAGAATGATTTCAGAAAGAACACAAATGGCGGAAAGCTTCAGGGCAGAAGGTAATTTGGAAGCAAGCAAGGTGGTTAATGAAACAGATAAGGAAGTTGGAATACTTTTATCTAAAGCATCTGCCGCTGCAGAAGAATTAAAGGGGCAGGGTGAAGGCGAATATATGAAAATTATTGCCGAAGCTTATTCTACGGAAGACAGAATGAATTATTACGAATTCATCAGAAGTCTGGAAGCCCTCAAGGTCACGATGAAGGGTGAAAAAACACTGATCCTGCCTGCTGACAGCTTTATTGTCAGAGTACTGAACGGCTATTAATGCAAAACAGGCACTCCGGAGTAGGACTAGAAACTTAAAAGCTCATTCTATTTCGAATGAGCTTTTTATCATATGCATGTTATAAACTGGCAGATTAACTGTTTCTATATTGATTACAGGTTTATTTCATTTAGTATATACTTGATTATTTTCATTTCTTC
>JAGOIH010000082.1:4012-7107 GCA_017995755.1 Sedimentibacter sp.
ATATTGCTGGCAGCCTTGATAGTATTAATATGGGGTAATAATTTTACAGTTATAAAACTGGGATTAGACGGAGTTCCATCTATGCTGCTGGTTTCATTACGATACATTCTTACATCATTTCCTGCAGTATTTTTTATAAAAAAGCCCCAAACGGAATTAAAATATATTGTATTATATGGACTTACTGTAGGCGTTGGACAATTTTCCTGCTTGTTTTATGCAATGGAAATTGGAATGCCTGCAGGCATAGCTTCGATTGTCCTTCAAATCCAGGCTTTTATATCACCGGTTCTGGCAATGATATTTTTAAAGGAAAAGATAAAAAGGAAGCAAATAATTGGATTCGTAATATCAGCTGCAGGTTTGGTACTTATAGCTATGGCCTCCACCGGAGACAGTATAAATAAGGTTCCTGCTTTAGCCTTTATACTTATGTTAGCTGCACCTACATTCTGGGCTGTATCAAATATGGTTGCGAGAATCGCTTCCGACAAAGCTGCTGCAAAGGGTGAAAAACTGAATATGGTAAGCATGGTTGTATGGTCAGGCCTTGTTCCCCCGATTCCATTGATGGCTATGGCACTTATGCTGGACACACCTGAAACCATTCTTAATATACTGACAAACTTGAACGGCACTTCAATATTCGCAGTGTTATATATAGCATTTGCAGCTACATTAATGGGATATGGTGCTTGGAGTGTATTAATAGCAAAATATCCTATGAGCATAGTTGCTCCAATTACCCTTATGGTTCCCATAGTAGCACTCTTGTCAGCAAGAATAGTTCTTTCAGAACAGCTGACACAATTACAGTGGGTGGGCTTAATCGTCATTTTAGCAGGACTTTTTACTGCAAATATTAATCCCGGTATTATTAAGAATATTTTTAAGTCGAAAAATGCAATCTAAAAAAGGCTGCTGAGACAACCTATATCTCAACAGCCTTTAATTGTGATTACACTTATTTTATTGCGGGATTTTCCATTATTCCCATAAATAGGGGGATTCCTGTTTCAACATCGATAATGCCGTAGACAAAGGGTCTGTCGAATACGACTTTCGGCAGCTCTACAGGCATTGAGGTCAATTCCATTTCAACTGATGTTACCGCTGCAGCTTCCGTTCCCTTTTCATCGACCTTTATATATGTTTTTTGTTTTACATCCCCTATGTACAAATCATTTTCTTGTCTCATAAGTGAAAAATCAGCATTGTAGGGTTGGAATGCTATTTCCATTCCCAATTTTGACAGCTCGTTTTTCAAGCTGTCTTCATAGGAGGTTTCAAACTTAGGAAGTGAAAGCTCGATGTTTTTAACTTCCTTACCTGCCAATAACCTGGTTAAATCCAAGGCTGACAGCTCATTTATAAGGTCTCCTGGTGTCTGACCCTGAGCAGGCAGCAAGCCCACAAAAGCAAATTGTTCATCTTCGTAAGGAAGAACTACTCCTGTTATGTCATTTAACTTCAGATAGTCAATATCGCCTCTTCGGTTCATGAAGTCCGCTTTTACCTTGCCCGTTGGTGCATTAAATTCCATCTCAAAGGTTTTATTGGCTGAAAATTGTTCCTTCCAGTCTCCCTTGAAATAAATTGCGTTGATTAAATACATGATCAAATCATCGCTTATTTTATCAACTATTTTATCTATTTTCCCGTTGGTGGCTTCCTTCACCCAGCTGTTTATCTCATCCGGCGCTGAAGCCTCGCCAAAATCCAGGCTCTTTATGTAAGCTGAATAATAATCTGCATTTGTTTGAAGAAAATCCTTATTTACATTGTAACCTTCTCTCAGCCAAATTGAATTGGTTATTGAAAATTTTGCAGTCCTGTTCTCTGCCATCAGTGTCATCCAATCATTAAGGCCTGTATTCAGCTCTTCCAAGTCTATATTATCAGCACTCAGTGCCTTCAGCATCCCTGTCCTGGTTTCATTATTTGCTCCGTTTAATGTCATCGCCAGTGCAAAGTATGCAGAGGGTGCAGATATCATAATATTCCCCTGGTTTTCGCTGCTTTCTTTAAACAGGTTCCAGGCAAAATTCAATACAGCTTGATTTAATTCAGTATTCATTGACTCAGGCACCCTGTTCTTATTTTGTGATAATATCCCCTTCATCAAATCTCCCGATGGAGATGCACAGCCTCCTAAAACCATAGCTGCAACAAGCAGTATGCATAATAGTAAAGTAATTTTATTTTTCATGTAAAAACCTCCTTTGTAAAGCTTAGACGGATTTTACCTGAATAATGTTCCTTTGAATCCATTACAGCCTGATTTCTTCTTCCATTTCCTTAAACAATCTGTCAAACTCTGAAACATCACCTGAAATTTTATACTTATGCTCAGGAGCAGGGAATGTACCTTCTTTTACTTCCTTCACATATTGTGCAAACCCTTGTGTTGCAGCACCTGCTATGTCAGCATACTTCTTTGCAAATTTCGGTATGAACTCTTCATACATTCCTAAAGCGTCTCCGATAACCAATACTTGGCCGTCAGTATCAGCTCCTGCTCCTATGCCGTATACCGGAATGGGCAGAATTTTATGAACAAAGGCGCATACTTCTTCCGGCACTCCTTCCAGCAAAACGAATTTTGCTCCTGCCTTATATACAGCAAGGGCATCATTTATTACAGCGCGGGCGCTTTCTGTTGTACGACCCTGGGCTTTAAAGCCGCCCATGGCAGCTGAGCTTTGAGGTGTCAGCCCTACGTGTCCGAATACAACTATGCCTGCTTGAGCGATTGCTTTGATTTTATCCTCTACAGCAATCCCGCCCTCTAATTTTATTGCATCCACATCTGCTTCCTTAATGAAGCGAACAGCATTATGCACTGAATCTTCAACACTTTCATGATAAGAGCCAAAGGGCATATCACCGATTACATATGTATTTGGGGCGCCTCTTCTCACTGCCTGGCAGTGATTTATGCACATATCCATGGTTACGGGTGTAGTTCCCTGGTAGCCGTAGACTATCATCCCCATGGAATCTCCTACCAATATCATATCCATTCCTGCTTTTTCGGCATATGATGCGAAACAGCTGTCATAAGCCGTAACCCATACTGCCTTTTCACCCTTTTC
>JAGOIH010000083.1:0-3004 GCA_017995755.1 Sedimentibacter sp.
TAAACCGGTCGATGATTTTCGAAAAAACAAATGATCCTTTAAATTCATCACAGGTTCTTAAAAAATTTCTTTGGTCTTCAGATTCTGCGGTGATAATATTTTCAAAATTTTCACTTTTTGTTTTCATTGAAAGTTTATTTTCAAACAGCTTATGAAAAATATTTTCAAAGGTATATTCATTAATATTTTCTTCTCCCAATTCGGGAAGAACGTTGGATATGTATTTTGAAAACAGCGGATTAGGTGATATAACAATAATATTGTTTGCGCTTAATTTTAAATTTAAACCTTGATACATCAAATATGCAATTCTGTGGAGGGCAACCGATGATTTTCCGCTGCCTGCAACCCCTTGAACAACCAGTAAATCATTATACAGGTCTCTGATAATCAAATCCTGTTGTTTTTGTATTGTTTCAACAATGGTTTTCATTTTTGATGTCATATTCTTTGAAAGTGCCACCATCAGCATTTCATCAAGAATATTTATATTGCTGTCGAAAAAGTATTCCATTTTGCCTTTTGAAATTTTAAACTGCCTTTTTAATGACACATTACCCTTTATTAATCCTGCAGGAGCTTTGTACTCAACAGGTCCAACTTCATTTCTGTAATATATGCTTGATATTGGTGCACGCCAGTCATAAACTTTTATTTCATGGGTTTTATCATCCATTAAATTAAAAAGCCCTATGTATATTTTTTCAGTATCATCATATCCTTCTTCAGTGAAGTCGATTCTTGCAAAATAAGGGCTTTCAATCATTTTTTCATGTTTTGAAATACGTTTTGCAAGCTCTGCATAAGTAAAGGTTTGAGCTTGCAGAGCGCTTAAATACTGGTTTAAGTCTGTCAGCTTGTCGAAGTCGGCAGATGAATGGGTTGTATTTTCCCACATCTCTCTTCTTGACTCTATTAAATCTGATTTTTGATTCTCAAGCTGGCTTTTTTCATATTCCAGTTTCTGTTTTAACAGATTAATAATTTCATCTAAATATTTAATTTCTTCTGAATACTTGCTGTTATCAGACATTTCATATCCCCTTGACCATATGATTGGATGGTTATAAAGTATCAATGGATTATTATATCATATTTTGTATTACATGAAAAGCATAAGATTTGACTTTATAAAATAAAAGTTGGACTGTTATATTATTTTACCACCTTGTGATATTTCATTTATTGTTTTTTAAATAATACTAAAAAAGGTTGTATAAAAATTAATTTAATTAAATTTTTTTGATGACAGAAATTATATTTGGTGTATAATAATATTATAAAGATGGGGGTGTTATAATGGTAGGGGAAAAAATAAGAAATATCAGAAAAAGCAAAAATATGACTATTGTTGAATTGTCTCAGCTTATTGACGTAACATCAGGATATATTTCACAAATAGAGAGAGATTTAATATCTCCTTCCCTGGCGGTTTTGAAAAGATTGTCAAATGTATTGGAGGTGCCTCTATCAGTATTATTTTTGGAGAAATCCTCTGATGATGTTATAACAATACCGCATAACGAAAGAACTAAAGTGAAATTAAACGATGTTAATGTTGAATTGGAATTCATTACTCCAATATTGAAAAGTGGTGATAAAAAAACGGGATTTGAGATTTTCCTGTTTAAACTGAATCCCGGAACATGGGCAAGCGACCACGGTATAACACATGACTTTAAGGAATATATCTATGTTATACAGGGGGAAATGGAATGCCATGTAGGAGAAAAAATCTACACATTGTCAAAGGGAGACAGTATAATTGTGCCTGAAAACAACAATCATATGTTTTATAATAAAAATGATGATGTGACTGAAGGGCTGTGTATCATATCACCTTCAATACATTAAATAAAGCTTGACAAAGATATAATGTTATTATATTATCCAAATATGGCAATGATGGAAAGCAGTAAACAACAGGTTTATTTAAGAGAGCCGGCGGTTGGTGCGAGGCGGCATATTGGTTGTTGAATCCGTTCCGGAGTTTCTAAGGGTAAAAAACTTAGACGTGGAAGGCGTTAACTTCTCCAAGTGATTGTATATCATTAAAGGACAAATGTCCTCCTTATATACAATAATTAGGGTGGCACCGCGAGTATCTCTCGTCTCTAAACAGAGGCGGGAGTTTTTGTATGCCAATAACCCCGTTTTCAGAGTCATTTTTCTGAAAAATGGTGGCAGGTCAACCGCAAGAAATGCCGGATTTGTTCGACATAAGGAGCATACAAATTTGATGCATCTCCCTGTATATGGATATAATATGAAATAATATTAAAATTAAATATAACAAGTTAGTTATGGAGGTTAAACATGCTAGATATCAAAAGAATCAGAAACAACCCAAAAGAGGTAGAAGAACTTTTGAAAAGAAGGAATCCCGAGCTGAGCCTGGATAAGGTTCTTGAATTAGACAAGGCAAGAAGGGAAAAACTTGTTGAAGTTGAGAACATGAAGGCAGAACAGAACAAAGTATCCAAACAGGTTCCACTTCTTAAAAAAGAAGGAAAAGATGTGGCTGGAATTCTTCAGGAAATGAAGGAATTAGCTGAAAAGGTAAAGATATTGGACGGTCAGGTAAAAGAAATCGATGAAAAGATAGAAGAAGAGCTGTTGAATATTCCTAACACGCCAAACCCTGACATCGCTGTGGGTACTTCAGATGCAGACAACAAGGAAATCAGAAAATGGGGAGAGCCAAGAAAGTTTGACTTTGAACTGAAAGCCCACTGGGATTTAGGTGTAGACCTGGATATCCTTGATTTTGAAAGGGCAACAAAAATTACCGGAACCCGTTTTTCCATGTTCAAGGGAGCCGGAGCAAGACTGGAAAGGGCAATAACTGCCTATATGCTTGACAAGCACACTTTAGAACACGGCTTTACGGAAATATCTCCTCCCTTTATGGTAAACAGGGACAGCATGATAGGAACAGGACAGCTTCCTAAATTCGAAGAGGATATGTTTAAGCTGAGTCAACGAGATTACTATTTGATTCCTA
>JAGOIH010000083.1:3104-6907 GCA_017995755.1 Sedimentibacter sp.
CACGGCTTTACGGAAATATCTCCTCCCTTTATGGTAAACAGGGACAGCATGATAGGAACAGGACAGCTTCCTAAATTCGAAGAGGATATGTTTAAGCTGAGTCAACGAGATTACTATTTGATTCCTACAGCTGAAGTTCCCGTGACCAATATTTACAGAAATGAAGTATTGGAGGAAAAGGACCTTCCAATGTACCTGACTGCCTATACACCATGCTTCAGGGCAGAAGCAGGGTCTGCAGGGAGGGATACAAGAGGCTTGATCAGAAACCATCAGTTTGACAAAGTTGAAATGGTTATGTACGCAAAACCGGAAGAGTCATATGCTCAACTGGAGATACTAACAAATTTTGCTGAAGAAATTTTAAAGGGATTAGGTCTTCCTTACAGGGTTGTGGAGCTCTGCACCGGAGACATAGGTTTCAGCTCTGCCAAGACCTACGACCTGGAGGTATGGATGCCAAGCTACAACAGATATGTTGAAATTTCTTCATGCTCAAACTTTGAAGATTTTCAGGCAAGAAGAGCCAATATCAAATTCAGGCCTGAAGAAAAGGGCAGATTAGAGTATATCCATACGCTTAACGGTTCAGGACTTGCTGTGGGAAGAACATTTGCCGCTATTCTTGAAAATTATCAGAACGAAGACGGATCAATAACAATTCCTGAAATCTTGATACCTTATATGAGAGGAATTGAAAAAATAACATTATAGCACAAAAACACATACCACAGGGTAACCTGTGGTTTTGTGATTTAATTACATATTAATTTCGAAGAACTGATACCATTAATACATTAAAAGGAGGTTAATATGTTTGGATTATTGCAAAAGACAAAAATAAATGAAATAAATATTAATGATGTTGATGATTTAATGGGGAAAATAAATTTGGTCGATATAAGAGAAGAATATGAATATAAGTCAGGAAGTATAAAAACTGCAAAAAACATTCCTATGAACCAATTATTGAACAATCATGACAAGTATTTACAAATGGGTAAAAAGTATTATATGTTTTGTTTGTCGGGTGCAAGAAGCAAAAGAACCGTTTCCTACCTGGCAAAAATCGGATATGATGTTGTAAACCTATCTGGAGGAATTGGTTCATACAGAGGAAAAAACAGAAAATAAGAGGAGAAGCTATGGGACGCAAAATATTAATAGTGGGAGGAGTTGCAGGAGGTGCATCTGCTGCAGCAAGGCTCAGAAGAAACAGTGAAGATGACCGTATTATTATGTTTGAAAAAGGACCTCATGTTTCTTTTTCAAACTGTTCGCTGCCCTATCATTTAAGCGGCGTTATAGAGGATGCGGAAGATTTAATTTTAATGGACCCGGACCTCTTCCTGAGCCGGTACAACATTGAAGCCAGAATAAACAACGAGGTATTATCAATCGACAGGATAAACAAAAATGTATCTGTAAGAAATATTCTTACAGGAGAAGTTTACACAGAAAGCTATGATAAATTAATTTTATCTCCCGGTGCTTCGCCAATAATTGAAAATATTAAGGGACTTGAAAAAACCAATTTGTTTACTGTGAGAAATGTAGTTGATATCGATAACATAAAAAAGTTTATCAATAAATCCACAGCTAAAAACATTGTTGTAATCGGCGGCGGATTTATAGGTGTAGAAACAGCAGAAAATTTGCGATTAGCCGGATATAATGTATCTATAATAATTGCTTCCAGGCAAATATTAAATACTTATGATTATGACATGGTCCAAATATTTCATAAGGAAGTTTTTGACAAGGGGATTAATTTGTTAATCGGAGAAAAAATTGAAAAGTTTGAAAATGACAAGGCATATCTTAAGTCGGGCAAAATAATTGATGCTCATGCTGTTATAATGGCGAAAGGGGTTGAACCTGAAATTGGTCTTGCCCGGGAGGCAGGGCTGGAAATAGGTGAAACAGGAGCAATAAAGGTTGATAAAAATTACAGAACCAGCGATAAAAATATTTATGCTGTAGGTGATGCAATTGAAGTATACAATGCACTGACTCATCGACCGGTAAAACTGGCATTGGCAGGACCTGCCCAGAAGGCTGCCAGGACAGCTGCAGACCATATAAACAATAAGAATACCTTTAACAGGGGATTCATAGGTTCATCGGCAATAAAGGTTTTTGACTACAATGGAGCAGCAACCGGTTTAAGCGAATCTATGATTATGTCTCAAAAAATTAAAATTAACTATGATATTGTAAGAATAATATTAAATGACAGGGTGAGTATAATGCCTGGCGCTGAGCCCCTTCATTTAAAGTTAATATATGAAGTTCCTACCGGTAAAATACTTGGAGCTCAGGCAATCGGAAAAGGTGATGCTGTAAAAAGGGTTGATGTTATAGCAACTGTGATTAAATTCGGCGGAACATTGGATGATTTAAAAGATTTGGAATTATGTTATGCACCTCCTTTTTCCACTGCAAAGGATGTTGTAAATTATGCAGGCTATGTAGGTTCAAACTTGCTGAACGGAGACTTTAAGCAGATAAATGTTGACAGTGTCCGGGGATTGGTGGAAAGCGGCGCACATATTGTAGACGTAAGAGAAAGGTATGAATATGATGAGGGCCATATTAAGGGAGCATTAAATATTCCCTTAAGTGAATTTAGAAACAGAATTTCGGAAATTCCAAAGGATAGACCCGTATATTTACATTGCAGAACCGGTCAAAGAAGCTATAATGCTGTCATGGCGCTTCGAAATCTGGGCTATGAAAATGTGCATAACATAACAGGAAGCTTTTTAGCGTTGTCGTTTTATGAATATTTTAATGATATTACTAAAGACAGAGAAAAGATAGTTACTGAGTACAACTTTCTATAATGTTGACGGGCGATTGATTATATGGAAAAATTTGTGGAAAATAGAAAAAATGTAAAGAAATATAATGCCGGCATCAACCGGCATTTTTATTGCAAATAACAGAATAATACCTTATAATAAATAATACAGATTGGAGCATATGATGAAGGATATAGAACTGGCAAAGGATTTATTGAAGGCTCAAGAAAAGGCTATTGTAATTGTCAAGGATGGGAAGGTAATTTTTTCAAGTGAGGGCAAGGGAATAAAACCTGTTTATACAGCTCTTAATGAGTTAAAAGATCGGCTTCAGGGCTCAAGTGCAGCCGACAGGGTTGTAGGCAGGGCAGCGGCGATGATTTATAAGCATGCAGGCATTAAAGAAATAAGTACAAGCCTTATTTCTGAAAATGCTTTGGATATTTTGAAAAACACTTCCATTGATTATGAATACGATAAACTGGTTCCATTTATTAAAAATCGTGACCGGTCGGGAATGTGTCCTATAGAAAAGCTGTCACTTGAGGCTTGTGATATTGATGACCTGCTTTTAAAAATATCAGACTTTTTAAAGCCCTTAAATGGAAATTAACCTTGTTAGGCAGAAATACCCCGGAATAAGGAGGACGCATATGTCTATTGCAATAATTTATGAATCAGAGGAATGGTCAAATATTTATTTAAGAGACTATTTAATGAATAAGGGTTTTGAGGTTATATTTATTAATTTCGAGGAAGCTGTATTGAATGCGGCTTTTTTTGATTCTGCAGGTTTAATTGTCAACAGAATTTTTCCCAGCTCATATTTCAGGGGACATTTGAAAACATATTATAAAAGTATTGATTTTTTTAGGGAATTAAATGAAAGAGGAGTTCCCATGATAAATTCCTATGAAGCTTTGCTGTATGATTTTGACAAACAATTGGTATGCAAAACTCTTAGTGAAAACAAAATAAACACCCCTGAAATTTATTGCA
>JAGOIH010000084.1 GCA_017995755.1 Sedimentibacter sp.
ATATTTTGTTTCCCTTCCGTTAATCTTGTCCTTCTCTTTGCCATAAAAATAGCCTCCTATGATTTTTTATTTTATCATAGAAAGCCTTTTCTTTAAATCTTATTTACAGACTTTTCTTCACAGTCTCGAAAAAAATAAAGGATTTGGGCGTTAGCTCAAATCCTTTATTATTCATTTGCCTGTTTATTAAAGAATTTGTATGTCAAAGGCAGTTGTCTGAGGCGGTATACTCATTGTCATGAAATTTGCATGTTCAACTCTGACAAAGTCACCGGGACTCAAATCTCTTAATCTTATTATTCTCCCTCTCCTGTCTCTGATGGTGGTTGCATCTGTTACTACAAATCTGGTTTGACTCATTATATCAAAGGGAATTCCCGTGTACAAAAACCTGTTTGCCGGATCAACTTCAAGAACTCTGCCTTCATTAAAACTTGACTGCATATCACTGATAACGGTTATCCTGTAAGCTCTTGACTGAGGAGGAATGCTTCTTGTCATGACAGCCGAGAATACTGCATCCACTCTCATTCCTTCTCTTAAGTCCCTTATTGACATAGACTGTCCCAATTGATCCATTATAACAGTATCTCTGCCCACAATCAATGTAACTATCTCCATGTTTATAGTATTGAAATCCCCTAAAACACCATATGATATTGTTACGTAGGCTGTTCTGTTATCTATATTTATATCTTCTATAAAAGCGTTTTCTGCTGTTATAGTATTCCTGCCTCTTCCTCCGATTCTTCGGGCCATAGAATCCAAGCTCCCCTCACTTAATCTTTGATTATTTATAAAATCCATATTTTCACCTCACATAATATATATAATTATATATATTCGGGAGAAAAAAATGTGTTCAACTAATAAAACTCTCTTGTTGAAAACCATTGTCAATAAGAATAAAGATATTTTTGGGAATATTTTGGGCATTTGGTATTCTGAGAGGTTGCCGGTTATTTCTCAGAAAAGTAACTCTGATGATTAGTGCATACAAAAAAAAGCATGGCATGCCATACTTTATTATTTGTTCCTATTCTATCTTAATTCTCCGTATTTTTCCGTACTATGGCTGTAAACTTCTATAACCGGTATTACAAACATAAATCCTGTGCCCGGCTCCTCGAAAAAGTCCAGCTCTTCCTTAATCTTTTGTATTATTATATCAAGTTTTTCTCTGTCTTTTACAACGCTGAATATTATTTTGCTGTAGGGTTTTCTGCCGTCTATGAGTTTTCTGACGCTGTCTAGCATGGGCAAGTTTATGTTATGGTCTAAAAGTACCTTCCCCATTCCCTGACTGTCTATGGAAGTGGCTCCAAGTTCCTCGTCATAGAACAATTCATTTATTTCATCAAGCTTATAAATATCATTTAATATCAGCACTAAAGCAAACATATTATATATGAACCTCCCTGATTATCATAATATTGACATTATAACATATGACTTTTTACTTATCAACAATGATTTATACATTCATGCTTTCATTGATATTCAATATTACAACATTGGATGCTGCTTTTGCTTTAAATATTTCAGGATCGGCGGTAATAAGTCCGAAGGTATTATAGTGAATGGGTACCACAGTTTTTGCCTTTATAAATTCAGCAGCCTTAACTGCATCATCAATATCCATGGTATAATTTCCGCCTATGGGAAGAAAGGCAACATCAATATTTTCATCCTCCAATAATTTCATATCATATGTAAGCCCTGTATCGCCTGCATGGTAAACTTTTTTGCCATTTATCTCAATTATAAATCCTCCGGGATTACCTCCGTAAATCATATTTCCATTGTCGGAAATACCTGAACCATGAAGGGCATTTGTCATTTTTACTGTTCCAAAGTCAAACTTCGTCCTGCCCCCAATATGCATGGCGTGAGTTCTCAAATTAAATTTGCTTAAGTATGCAGATATTTCATGATTGGTTATTACAAGCGACCGGTTCCTTTTTGCTATAGATACCGTATCACCTATATGGTCTCCATGCCCGTGAGTTACAAATATATGGGTTATGCCGGCTAGATCATCAATGCTTGTTTTGCATAAAGAATTTCCTGATATTAAAGGGTCCACAAGTCCTTTAAATGTTCCTTCTTCAATCATTAATGCCGAGTGTCCCAAGAAAGTAAGCTTCATAAAATCACCCCTTTTTTTATTATTATGTATTATTATATATATAATAACTTTATATTATAATAAAATCAATATCAAAATTTAATGACAAGGGGACGGGACTTCTGTCATCTATTTATGGCAGAGGTCCCGTCCCCTTTTAAGCCCCTTGTACCTACTTTGACAAGTCAGGCTCTGATTTCTTTTTCCCTAAGTATGCTTCTTGAATTTTTTCATTTTTAATCAAATCAGAAGCAAGCCCTTCCATCACTACTTTACCCTGCTCCAGTACATAAGCTTTGTCCGCAATAGACAATGCCTTAAATGCATTTTGTTCAACCAGAAGAATTGTCTTTCCCATTTTTTTAATTTCAATTATGATATCGAATATTGTATTTATCAATAAAGGTGCCAGCCCTAAGGAAGGTTCATCAAGAAGTATGAGTTCAGGACTTGACATAATCCCTCTTCCCATAGCAAGCATTTGCTGCTCTCCTCCTGATAATGTTCCTGCAATTTGTTTTTCTCTTTCCTTTAATATGGGGAAAAGATTAAATATCTTTTCCAAATCCTTTTCAATGCCGTCCTTGTCATTTCTTAAAAAAGCACCCATATATAAATTTTCCATTACCGTAAGATTTGCAAAAATTACTCTCCCTTCAGGAACCTGGCAAATCCCTGATTTAACTATTTTATGAGCGTGTTTGGGAAGCTTTTCACCCTTGTATATTATTTCTCCGTCCTTATATTTTACAATACCGCTTATTGCATTGATCAGGGTAGACTTACCTGCTCCGTTTGAGCCAATGATTGAAACTATCTGACCTTCCTGAACATCTATGGTTACTCCCTTGAGAGCATGAATTCCGCCGTAAAAAACATTTAGATTATTAACATTAAGCATGGCTCTCCTCCTTCCCCAGATAAGCTTCAACCACTCTCTTATCCTCTTGAATTTCTTTCGGAGTTCCAAGAGCCAAAGGTATACCGAAATTAAGCACAAAAATCCTGTCGCAGACCCCCATAACCAAATCCATATGATGCTCAATCAACAGAACTGTAAGATCAAATTTACCTCTTATTTCCCTTATTAGTTCCACCAGCTGAATTGTCTCCTCGGGATTCATGCCTGCTGCCGGCTCATCCAGCAGTAAAAGCTTGGGATCCAGCGCCAAAGCTCTGGCAATTTCAAGTTTTCTCTGAAGGCCATAGGGAAGATTCGATGCAACCACATCCTTATATTCCCATAAGCCCATCAACTTCAAAAGTTCAGCTGTTTTTTCATTTAAACACTTTTCCTGAGGCTTAAATTTTCCAAACCTTACAACCGTATCCCAAAGACTGTAATCTGCCAGCTTATGGCATGCAGTAAGCACATTGTCATAGGCGCTGAGCTTTTTAAAGAGCCTGATATTCTGAAATGTCCTTGTAATACCCATATTTGCTATTTGATAAGGTTTAAAATTTTCTAATTTTTTGTCGTAATAGTTTATTTCTCCGCTTGTAATGCTGTAAATTCCTGTTATTAAATTAAATATAGTGGTTTTGCCGGCACCATTTGGACCTATTAAACCAAAAATTTCACCTTCTTTAATATCAAAGGTTACATTGTCTACAGCGGTTAAACCTCCAAATTGCTTTGTTAAATTTTTTAGAGAAAGTACACTCATGATTTAACCTCCTCTTTAGGTCTTTTTGCAAAAGCTCTTATTATTTTTTTAATACTGAATTCCTTTCCACCCATAAGCCCCTGAGGTCTTGTAATCATGATGATGATTACAGCAGCTCCATAAAGAACAAGCCTCCAGTTTGCAAAGCTTCTGAGCAGCTCAGGCAGGAAAGTGAGAAGAATTGTGCCTATCACACTTCCGGATACGCTTCCCAATCCTCCAAAAATTACTATTATGGTCAATTCCGTCGATTTAACCATCTTGAACATAATGGGCTGAATATATCCAAAGTAATGGGCCATTAGACCTCCTGCAATTCCTGCAAAAAAGGCACTGATTGCAAAGGATATAAGTTTATATTTAAAAACATCTATTCCAATAGTTTGAGCAGCCAATTCTTCTTCTCTTATTGCAACCATATTTCTTCCGTGCCGGGACTTAATTATAAATACCAATACAATTATTGCAATTACATTGATTATCACCACATTGGTCAAGGTTGTTGTCCCTTGTGTAGGTATGCTTGAAAGTCCCCTTGCCCCTCCAAAGAGTTGAACATTGTCTAAAATTAGTCTTATGGCTTCCCCAAAACCCAAAGTTGCAATACAAAAATAGTCACCCTTTAAATTTAAGGTTAGTTTCCCGATAATCAAGCTAAATATCATGGCAACCAATCCGCCTGCCAGCAATGCAAGATAAAACTGCACCTGGAACATGGATTCCGGCAAAATCTTTAATTTCAAGGTAATCATAGCAGCTGTATATGCTCCTATAGCCATGAATCCGGCATGTCCAAAGGAAAACAAACCAGTAAATCCGGTAAGCAGCGATAAGCCCAGTACCGTCATTAAGTTTATGCCTGTTAAAATTAAAATTCCTGATAAATAACCCCAGCTCATACTCTACCTCCTAAGCCTTATCTTCCGTAGTTTTTCCCATCAGCCCCGAAGGCTTAAAAATAAGTACGCCTATAAGGAGTGCAAATGCGATCAAATCTCTGTATTGTGATGACAGGTAACCGGAAGTCATCGTTTCAATTAGTCCAAGGAGTATAGACCCTATTATAGCCCCAGGCAAACTTCCTAATCCTCCAAAAACTGCAGCTATGAAAGATTTCGTTGTAATATTTCCGATTTGAGGATATACTACATATTTCATCCCAAAAAGCATACCTGCTAAACCAGCAAGCAGCCCTCCGAGCATGAAGATTATGAATATAACCTTATCCACATTAACTCCCATTAAAGTGCTCCCTTTTATACTGTAGGATGTAGCTCTTATTGACAGTCCAATTTTGGTTTTTTCTATTATAAACATAAGGCCTGCCAGGCTTATGGCTGATATTATAAACATAAGCAGGTCAATTCGTCCTAATGCAATGTTTCCAAGCATTATGGGAGCTGTGGAAAAAACCGTCGGATAAGATCTGAATGTAGGTCCTATAGGAGATGCAATTACTATGTTCTCCAAAAAAATTGAAGCTCCCATTGCGGATATTATAAAATAAAGGAATGGCGCATTCCTTTTTCTAAGGGGCCTGTACACAATCTTTTCCATGGTCACTGCCAATATGCCTGAGCCAAGGGCAGACAAGATGAAGGCAATAAAAAAGGGCACCTTTAACAATGTAAGGCAGAAATATCCTATATAGGCTCCTATCATAATAACTCCGCCATGAGCAAAGTTGGAAAAATTCATAATACTATATACAAGTGAGTAACCTACAGACATCAAGGCATATACGCTACCTAAGGACAACCCGTTAATCAATTGCTGTAAAAAATAGCTCATAGTACCTCCTCTTTGATTAAGGCGGGTTAAACCCGCCTATTTGTTATTGCAGTCCGTATTTTTCCTGGAATATATAATCTGCACTTTCAACTCTTACTATTGCAGCTTGTTTTCCAACAGGATTATGATCTTCAGGACTTATTTTAATAGTTCCTGTTACACCCTCCACAGATACCTTTGTCAAAGATTCGGTAATTTTTACCGGATCAGCAGCTCCGGCATCCTCTATTGCTGCTTTTAATAGAAGGAATGCATCGTGAGCCATATAACCGTTTAATTCCATAGGAAGATTATATTTTGCATTATATTTGTCTTGAAGAGGTTTTACCTCAGGGTCATTGAAATCCAAGTGATTTACTATATAGCTTCCTTCAATGGCGTCAGCTGCCATGCTCATCAACTGCTCTGAAGGCCACCCGTCTCCGCCTATTAAAACTGCGTCAATTCCCAATTCTCTTGCTTGATTTGCACTTAATGCAACTTCCTTGTAATAGTAAGGCATAAGTATCATATCAGGATTTGCGTCTTTTATTTTACTCAACTGAGGTTTAAATTCAACGTCTCCTTCTTTAAAACCTTCTTTTGCTACAACTTTTCCGCCTTTTTCAGTAAAGGTTTTCTCAAAGAATTCAGTAAATCCTTGTGAATAGTCACTTGCAACGTCATACAAAACTGCTGCATTTCTTAATCCCAGTCTGTCATATGCATAACCTGCAGCTACCGCACCCTGGTAGGGGTCTATGAAACATACTCTAAAGTTAAATTCCTTAACAGAACCGTCATCATTAACTGTTACCTTGGGATTAGTTCCAACCGTGGAAATGTCAGGAACCTTGTACTCCTCAAGAACAGAGGAAATAGCTATCGCCTGACCGCTGGCGTTTGGACCTATAATTGCAACAACTTTGTCCTGTGATGCAAGTCTCTTTGTTGCATTTACAGCCTCTGCAGCATCACCCTTGGTATCATAATAAATACCTTCAACTTGTTTTCCAAGTATGCCGCCATTTGCATTAACATCCTCAATCAACATCTTAATAGTGTTACTTTCACATGTTCCCCAAACAGCCTGGTCTCCTGTCAAAGACCCAATCCAGCCTATTTTAATTGTTTCATCTTTCGGTGTGCCTGTACCACTACTGCATGCAGTAATAATCATAGTGAAAACCAAAAGCATGCTGATAAGTATTGAAACCTTCTTTCTCATAAAACCCTCCTGATTTAATTTTGTTCTCAAAACTACGTCGTGTAAACGTTATAGTTTTTTTTATTATAATCTATTTGAATATTAAATGCAAGTTACAATATTGTTATAATAT
>JAGOIH010000085.1:0-4127 GCA_017995755.1 Sedimentibacter sp.
ATAAGAGAGGCAAAATTCTCCTGAGCCTTGGGAAGGTTAAGCTGTTCGGCAAAGTCATTCACTGTTCCGGCAGGCATTATTGCCAATTTAGGCCTGTTGGAACACTTCATCATTCCGTTGACAACTTCATTTACTGTTCCGTCGCCGCCACAGGTTATAATCATTTCATAATCAAGCCGGCATGCTCTTATAGCAGCTTCTTCCCCATCTCCCTTTTTCTTTGTGGAATAGAATGTAAACTCCGCATCTTCAACACTCATAAGGGTTTCAGCAGCGCCGAATACCTTATAGGCTGCAAGCTCTTTTCCCGAAGATGGATTGTATATAACAAAATATCTTTTCATATTTATCACCCGCACTTTTCATTATGATAATTATAGCATTGCTGTAAAAAATTTCAACTGCCAAGATGAAAATATCCTGCTCCTTATAACAAAGGAGCTAAAAGCCTTGACACGGATTCCTTGAATCTTATTAAAATCCCCCTTTCCAGATACAATTCCCTTGTCAGCTCCATAGAATAATTCAAATCTTCCATAAATATGTCATACAGCATTTGGGATGTGTCCCGGTCATAAATTATTCCGTTGCATTCAAAATTCAGTTTAAAGCTTCTTACATCAAAGTTTGCTGTCCCCACAGATGCAATGGTACCGTCAACCACCAGGGTCTTTGAATGCAAGAATCCGTACTCATAAGTATAAACCTTCACTCCATATTTTAACAGGCCTCCGCAATACCAGTAGGTTGCCCAGTAAACAAAAGGATGGTCAGGCTTGCAGGGAATCATAATTTTCACATCCACACCGGATGCGGCAGCAATTTTGATAGCTTCAAATACGGAAGCATCAGGAACAAAGTATGGGGTTTGAATCAAAATGCTTTTTTTAGCTGAATTTATCATTTTTACATAATTGCTTTTGATTGCTTCATCTAAACTGTCAGGACCGCTGCTTATAATTTGAATTCCCACCCTGCCCTGGATTCTGTTGTCAGGAAAGTATTTCGGCAAGAACAAGACCTCTTCCTTGGAAGCATGACCCCAATCCAGGAAAAACCTGGTCTGCAGGTCTATTACTGCATCTCCTCTGATTTTCAAATGAGTATCTCTCCAATAACCAATTTTATTATTTAAGCCCACATACTCATCCCCCACGTTGAAACCGCCCACAAAGCCTGTTATCCCGTCAATAACTACTATCTTCCTGTGATTTCTGTAATTGATTTTAAAATTAAAGAAGGGAATGGTGCTGGCAAAAAATACAGCAACCTTAACTCCGGACCTCCTTAAATTTTCAATTTGCTCCCCGGTTATCTGCCTTCCGCCCACGGAATCATACAAAAGTCTTACCTCCACACCCTCCTGCGCCTTTTTTGAAAGAAGGTTCAAAAGATTGTTCCCAAGAGTGTCATTCCTCATTATATAATACTCCATATGTATGTGACTCTTTGCCTCTTTTATTAACCTGAAAAGCTCATCAAACTTTTTTTCACCGTCTGTGTAGATTGTGACCTCATTGTTTTGTGTGTATGAAAAACCGTGGTAAAATAAGTTCATCTTAATTAAATCCTTGTAGGATTCAACATTTTTATCATTAAAAACAAGCCCCCCAGTGGCGAACAATTCTCTTTGCACCCTTATATAGTCGCCAAATGATTTTTTGGCGTAAATTTTCATGATAAAAAGCTGCTTCCTGCTGAAATTCTGGGCTAATAACAGGTACAGCAAAAATCCGAATCCAGGAAACAGCAAGAGGACCAATACCCATGCAAGTGTTGCCGTAGGGTCTTTTCTTTCCAGGAATATAACAATTATTGCCATACAAATATTAACTGCATAAATCAATGTAATGGAGTTAAATAATTCCACTCTGCCCTCCCGCAACCACAACCCTTTTTTATTATTATATGAACAAAGACTGATAAGTATAAATATATTGTGATCTTCATAATATTGAAAATATTTAAAATTTGTGGTAGTATACTTATTATCAACATAATAGGAAGAAATTATGAAAAAACCATCCAAGTACTGGATTCTTGCAGGAACTTTTTTTACTTCTGTTTCTTCGATAATAATAAGGTTTTCGGAATCACCTTCACTGGTTATTGCAGCATACAGGATGCTGTTTACTTCCATCATGCTCTTCTTTCCTGTTTACATAAAATACGGAAGCGAATTTAAAAGCTTAAATAAAAATGACTGCCTGCTGTGCCTGATAAGCGGTATTTTTCTTGCACTTCACTTTGCTTCCTGGATTCAGTCAATTCAAATGACTACAATTGCAAATTCAACCATCCTTGTATCCTGCAGCCCTATCTTTGTTGCAGCAATCAACTATTTTCTATTGAAGGAAAGAATAACCGGTAAAATGATTGTCGGTATTGGAATGTCATTGATAGGCACTGTAATAATCGGTATAGGTTCATCTCAGGGAAACGGGACAGCCATGATTCTTGGGAATGTACTGGCATTTATGGGAGCGGTATTTGTTGCAGGTTATCTGGTAATAGGAGGTATCGTCAGAAAGACTGTAAGTGCGGGAGTATATGTTTTGATTGTTTATTCGGTATCGGCTATAGCATTGTTTTTCATGTGCTTTGCATCGGGAACACCTGTGTACCCCTACCCTTTGAAAGAGTTTGCCCTGTTTTTTCTCCTAGCCTTTTTCAGTTCAATACTGGGGCATACAGTTTACAATTATTTAATGAAATACTATTCATCCACCTTGATTTCCATAACAACATTAATGGAGCCGGTTTTTGCCAGCCTTATGGCTATGATTATATTTAAAGAAATACCATCCGCATATACAGTGCTGGGCGGTATAATAATAATCGGAGGCATTTATCTGGGAACATATTTCTCACAGGAAAAGCCGGCCGGGGACGGTTCTTAACTGTCCCGATCTATCAAAAAGATTAGGAGAGTTGTATTTATGATACAAAAGCGGGACGGTTTAGAACCGTCCCCGCTGTTTCACTGTTTCAATATACTATTTACACTCTATGGAAGCTTTTATCAAATATTTAAACAAAGGATGACTTCTGGTAGGTCTTGATTTGAATTCAGGATGGAACTGGGCTCCCACAAACCAAGGATGATTTTTCAGCTCTATTATTTCAACCAGCTTGTTGTCAGGTGAAACCCCTGAAATTATAAGTCCATTCTTCTCGCATACATCTCTGAATTCAGTATTAAACTCATACCTGTGGCGGTGTCTTTCATTAATCATATCAGCCCCTCCATATGCTCCCTTTACCTTTGTGCCGTCAATAAGCCTGCAGGGATAGCTTCCAAGCCTCATGTAACCGCCGTTGCTTTCTATGTCATTATGTCCGTCAGCCTTGTTGATGATAAGATATTTGGATTCAGGATTGAATTCAAAGCTGTCAGCGTCAGAATAGCCCAAAACTGACCTGGCAAATTCCACAAGAGCCATCTGCATCCCCAGTCCTATTCCCAAATATGGCTTTTTATTTTCTCTTGCATATTTTGCTGCCAGGATTTTGCCTTCTATTCCTCTGTCTCCAAAGCCTCCCGGAACCAGAATCCCGTCGCAGTCAGCAAGTATTTGTCTATAGTTACTTTCATTGACCTGCTCTGAATGTATCCATGATATATGAACATCACAGGAATTATCGATTCCTGCATGATAAAGAGCTTCTGCAACAGACAGATAGGCATCCTTAAGCTCTACATACTTGCCCACAAGACCTATTTTAACTCTGTGTTTAGGGTTCTTTGAACGGTCTACCATTTGGGTCCATTCTGCCAAATCAGGTTCGGCACAATTTAAGTTGAAATGGTCGCATACTAATTTTGCAAGGCCTTCCTTTTCCAGCATCAGTGGAATATCATATATGGAATCTGCGTCTACATTTTGAATAACATTTTGTTTTTCAACATTGCAGAACAGGGCAATTTTTGTTTTCAGCTCTGCGGATATTTCTTTTTCGCTTCTGCATACCAGTATATCCGGCTGAATTCCTATGCTTAAAAGCTCCTTTACACTGTGCTGGGTGGGTTTTGTCTTCAGCTCCCCTGCCATTGAAAGATAAGGAAGTAATGTAACATGTATATACAATACATTGTCTCTTCCAACCTCATAGCGTATTTGACGAAT
>JAGOIH010000085.1:4227-6904 GCA_017995755.1 Sedimentibacter sp.
GGGTTTTTAATAAATTTGGCAAATTCAATCAAAATCCGCTGCCACATTACTGAATTATTCTATATTAAAAAAATGAAAAGGTCAATCCCTTTTAATACTTTTTCAAAAAATTTTGTTTATAAGTTGTACTATTGAAATTTAAACGGCATATACATTTATAAAAGAATAATGCGTAATTCCGTATTAACTTAAAGGAGGATTTATTTTGGTTAAATTATTTAATGATACATTTAATATTAATGAAGTTGTCGATTCGTTTTCCACTGAAGTTTTGCTGGAAAATGAAATTACAATTGCTGATGACATGCCTGATATGGAGAAAATTGTAAATGCGGAGGGAAAAGCAAAGCTCGATAATGTTAGGGCAACCACAGATAGTATAATAGTTGACGGAAGGCTTAAATATAATATTATTTACCGGTCAAACAACGAAAATTACACTATTCATTCCATGACAGGCGAAATACCCTTCAGGGAAGAAATCAGCGCAGAAGGCGTTACGGAAGACATGGAAGCTTTTACAAATGTCTTTATTGATTATATTGATGCAGACCAGCTGACAGAAAGGAGCTTTCTTGTTAAGGCAGTATTAATACTGGATACTGATGCCTATATGAAAAGACCGGTTGCATATGTTTCTGATCTGGAATCTGACGGGACCATTCAAGCCAAAAGCAGAAATATAGCCTATACGGATACAGCAGCAGAAATATCTGAAGAAATAAACATTAATGATGCGGTGGAGCTTAGCAAGGGTTCCGGTGAAATTGCTCAGGTTATCAGGTCAGAGGCTGATGTTTACATAACAAACATAGATGAATTAAATGATAAGATGCTTATTGAAGGAATATGCAAGGTTGGATTCATGTTCATTGAAGACGATGAGATGCATACAATCGGATATGTATCGGAGGAATTTCCCTTTACCCACTACCTGGAATCGGAATTTTCCAATGAAAACATGCTAAAGGACATAGGTGTGAACGTAAATGACATGACATATTCAATAACGGAAAACTTTGATGATGAGAAAAAACTGATAGAATTTGCCCTGCCCTTTACTGTAAATGCATCCTTTTATAAAACAATGGAGAAAAATATAATTATGGACTGCTATTCAACCAAATACGGTCTGGACCTCCAGTCTGAAACAGTAAAACTATCATCCCTGAAGAATTTAACCAATGAAGTTGTCAAATATGAGAATAACTTTGATTTGGTTTCAGGCTCAATAAAGGATATTTATTCTGTGGATGCAAGTCCCAAGGTTTCCGAAAAGAGGATTGCTGACAACAAATACATTATAGATGGATTTTTGGATGTAAACTTGCTGTATTTAAACGGAGACATAAATAAAATAGACAAAGCATTTGCTTCCCTTCCCTTCACTGCTGCCTTTCCCGTAGATGAGGATGAAGCATTAAGCAACATACATTCTAAAGTATCAGTTCATAAATGCAGTGCATACAGAAAAGGAAACAGCTCGGTGAATTTTAACTGCGACATAAATGTAGGGATGAAATTCAAAAATGATGATGAAGTTACAGTAATTAAAGATATTGCAGAAAATAATCCTATAGACAGAAGCAAAATGCCCAGCTTGATATTCAGGGTTGTACAGTCGGAAGAAACCTTGTGGGATATTGCAAAGAATTATAATCTGTCCATAAGCTACTTGAAAGAACTTAATGATTTTCCCGAAGGCAGCGTTCTTGAACCGGGGTCAAAAATAATAATAGCAAGAAGCGTTTAGATAGATATTGGCGGCATATTAATAAAAGTATAATAAAAATTCAGGTCTGACCTGAATTTTTTTATTTTAACCGTTCAATTTTAACCGTCATTATTTCTGTATGTTTCCATACTTTGTATACTGGCCTATCCATGCCAGTTCAACGGTTCCTACGGGGCCGTTCCTTTGTTTTGTAATGATTACATCCGTTATGCCCTTCTTTTCCGATTCCTCTTTGTTGTAATACTCATCCCTGTAAAGCATCATAACCACATCGGCATCCTGCTCAATGGCTCCGGATTCCCTCAAGTCTGACATGACAGGTCTGTGGTCGCCTCTGAGTTCAGGTGCACGGGAAAGCTGAGACAGGGCCATTACCGGACAATCAAGCTCCCTGGCAAGGGCCTTTAATCCTCTTGATATATTGGAAATTTCCTGCTGTCTGTTGTCAGTCCTTCCTGTCCCGTCGGACATAAGCTGCAAATAATCCACTACAATCAAATCCAGACCTTTTTCTATTTTTAGCCTTCTGCATTTAGACATCAATTCAAACAAGGTCACCGATGGAGTGTCATCTATATATACCTTATAGCTGGAAATCAAGCTCATGGTACTGATTAGCCTTGTCCAGTCATCGTCGTCTAAATTGCCTGTCCTGAGTTTTGTACTGTCAACCATGGATTCCTGGCTGATAATTCTTTGAACATACTGTTCCTCTGACATTTCAAGACTGAAGAGGGCAACAGAAGCCCCGGATTTTACAACATTCATCGTAATATTCAAGGCAAGGGCTGTCTTTCCCATGGAGGGCCTTGATGCAAGAAGTATCAAGTCGGATTTCTGAAGTCCCGAAGTCATCCTGTCCAAATCAGTGTAGCCCGTGGCAAGACCGGTTATGCCTCCGCCGCTTTTGGCTCTTTCTTCAAGCTGATTAAATACAGTCAT
>JAGOIH010000086.1:0-1167 GCA_017995755.1 Sedimentibacter sp.
TTTTCTGTGCGTATTCTGCTTTGCTGATTAGCATTTTCAATATAATTTAGCGTTCTGCTTAAGAAAATACAGAATTCTTCCATAGTTACAGGTGTATCCGGATTGTACAGGGCTGCCTTGCTTACTATTTCCTTGCCGTACATGTCCATAATAATTTTTCTAGCCCAGTGAAATGATATATCCTCATAGATGTATCTGCCATATTGTGTATCTCCCGTGCGAACAAGCCAGTTTCTTTCTATCCAGCCTTCTTTTGTTTCATCTATGTATACTTTATACCAATAGTATCCGTTCTTTAATACCGGACCTTCGGTAATAGTTCCCAGCTGGTTAACACTGAGCTGGTGGACATAATTTCCCGCAGGTGCATCCCTCAGATAATAAGCACCCCTAATTCCGTCTGTCCTTACATAATCATCTTTTTCATAAAGTATAATGCCGCCGCTGGAGCAAGATACAGGCGTAGGAACCGTCAGAGACCTGGATGGTTTTGAATCTCTGGGAAGATATGAAAAATCAATATTGTTTATTTTTTTTCCATATTCCTTTTCAATTACATCGTAAACAAGCTGCTGATATGTGTATTTCTTGGCATAGGGTGAAACAGGATTGTTGCTTTGAGCCCAGCCGTTATATGCCCACAAGGCAAAATACCAGTTTTCCAAAACATCGGGATCCATATTGCCTACACTTGAAACTTGTTTGTATGAACTCATGCTCCATTTGTTAAGAAGTACATCCGCACCTGCTTCAATATTGTACAATATATCATACTTAAGCCTGTAGTTGTCGTAGCCTCCGTATATATTGTTTATCTGCATGAGACCGATACTGGTACCGCATATCTTGGGACTGCCGTCACTGTTGAAATGCTTATATACGGACTCGACTCTTGCTATCCCCTTTAACAGTATTGCAGGTACACCTCTTTTAAGGGCAACCTCGTCAATCATTGCCTCGATTTCTTTTCTTGGCGGATTGACCCCTGCATACACTGTTGTATTAAATATGGATAATAATATTATAATCAATATAATTCTACGATTTATGGTTTTCAATATTAACACCTCTCTGTTGAAATTACTAATAACTTCTTGTTTGATAATGTAAATATTCCCATTTTATTGAAAATTATACCTTTATTTTTACAATAGCATTGGTGAATAC
>JAGOIH010000086.1:1267-4283 GCA_017995755.1 Sedimentibacter sp.
CTGACAATATCCTTGCCGTAAAGCTCCATTATTATCTTTCTTGCCCAGTGGAAGGATATATCCTCGAATACATATCTCCCATACTCAATATCACCGGTTCGAAGAAGGAAGTTTCTTTCTATCCAGCCTGCAGTATTTTCATCTATATATACTTTGTACCAATAGTATCCGTTTTGCAATACAGGTCCTTCATCAATAACAGCTAACTGATTTAAGGAAATATCATGTATATATCTTCCGGCGGGACCGTCCCTCAGATAAAACTTTTCTCTCATACCGTCAGTTCTTACATAATCACCCTTATCATAAAAAATTATGTCACCGCCATTGGTGTACGTGGGTGTAGGCACAACCAGGGATCTGCTTGGTTTTCCCGTTGAAGGAAGAAGTGAAAAATCAATATTGTGTACTTTCCCGTCATATTCCTTTTCAATAACATCATAAATCAGCTGCTGATAGGTATATTTTTTTGCATAGGATGAAATTGTGTTGGGATTGTTGCTGGTGGCCCAGCCATTGTAAGCCCATAGGGCAAAGTACCAGTTTTCCAGAACGTTGGGGTCCATATTTCCAACACTTGGAACAGTATTGTATGAACTCATGCTCCATTTACTCAGAAGAACATCCGCCCCTGCTTCAATGTTGTACATTATGTCATATTTAAGCTTATCTGTGTCATAACCGCCGTTTCTATTGTTAATCTGCATGAGGCCGATGCTTGTACCTGTTATTTTAGGACTGCCGTCTTGGTTGTAATGCTCATAACAAGATTCAACCCTTGCTATTGCTTTCAAAAGAATGGATGGGATTGCCCTTTTTTCGGCGACCCTCTCAATCATAAACTCTAATTCTTCCCTGGATGGATTAACTCCTGCATATGCAAACGTATTCAATGCCAATACAAAAGTGAATATTATTAAAATAACTTTTCGGGCAGTGCTCTTAAATATTTTCATATTTGCCTTCTCCCTGATTAGATTTTAATTCTAGCCGATATTTATCTGTATACGGTCAATTATATTTAATATCTCGCTTTTTGCTTTTTCCAATGCTTCTTTTGATTTTTCGCGGCTTTTTCCGTTAATTGAAAAATACACCTTCAGCTTGGGTTCTGTTCCCGAAGGTCTCAATACAAGCCAGGACCCGTCTTCAAAACAAAACTTCAAAACATCCGACTTTGGATAATTTAATTTTACCGTAGTCCCTTTAATAAGGTCCAGTGAAATACTCATTTTATAATCATTAATCGCTGGAATTTTTTTGCCTGCCAGTGAATATAGTTTGTTTTCTCTGAAATATTCCATAATTGCTTTCATTTTGCTTTGTCCCGCAAGGCCTGAAAAGCTTAATGAAATAGTTTCTTCTATATAATAACCGTGCTCTTCATATATTTCATCTAAAACATCGATTAATGTCTTTCCCAGCTTCTTATAATATGCAGCCATTTCACAAATGAGCATGGAAGCAATCACTGCATCCTTATCTCTTACAAAGGTTCCTGCCAGATAGCCGTAGCTTTCCTCATAACCGAAGAGGAAATTATGTTCTTTTGTTTCTTTAAACTTCTGCATCAATTCAGCAATATATTTAAAACCTGTCAAAGTGTCAAATACAGTAACATTATATTTACCGGCAATGCAGTTTGCAACTTCGCTGGTTACAACAGTTTTAACAATTGCCGGAGATTCGGGAATCCTTCCCTGTTCATTCAGAGATTCAAGCAGGTAATTCAAAAGCAGAGCACCTGTTTGATTCCCGTTTAAAGGAACATATTCTCCTTTGTGCTTTACCACTGCTCCAACCCGGTCGCAGTCGGGGTCGGTGCCTATAATTATATGGCCGTCTATTTCTCCTGCTTTCTTTATTGCCAGTTCAAAGGAGCTTATATCCTCCGGATTTGGTGATTTGACAGTTGAAAACTGAGAATCCGGTTTTTCCTGGTCTTCAACAACAAATACATTTCTGTATCCCATTTCATCCAGTACTCTCCTTACCGGCTTGTTGCCTGTCCCATGCAGGGGAGTGTAAATAATTTTTATATCCTTGTCAATATCATCTCTTAAGCTTAAACTCTTTATTTCATTTATGTAAGATGTATCCACATCATTTCCTGCCATTTGAATCATTGCATTACCTTTAAAAACTGATAATTTTATGTCTGCCAGTTTAACCTTGTTAATTTTTTCAATGATTGTGTCAGCATCCTGTACAACCTGGCCTCCAAATTCATCGTATACCTTGTAACCGTTGTATTCCGGAGGATTATGGCTTGCAGTTACCACGACCCCCGCCTTGCAGTTAAAATGCCTCACTGCATAGGATAATTCGGGTGTAGGCCTTAAATCATCGAAAAGATAAACCTTTATATTGTTTGCTGCAAACACGCATGCTGTTTTTTCCGCAAATTCCCTTGACATATTTCTTGAGTCATATGCAATTGCTGCTGAAATTTCTTCATTTTTGTGCTTCTCAATTAAGTAATCCGCTATTCCCTGGGTTGCTTTTGCAACGGTAACCAGATTCATTCGATTGGTGCCTGCGCCAATTTTCCCCCTCATGCCACCTGTACCGAACTCCAGTTCCCTGTAGAACCTGTCTTCAATTTCGTTATCAAGCTTTTCAATTTCCTTTAACTCTTTTTTTAATTCATCATCTACGTATGGACTGTTTAGCCATATTTTAAATTTTTCATTGTGCATGTCCCCACCCCTTATTCTAAATTTATTGATTTCAAATATTTTTTAAAATCTTCTCTCAGCTCATCACTTTTTAGAGCGTAGTCAACAGTTGCTTCAATAAAGCCGATCTTGCTCCCCACGTCATATCTTCTTCCTTGAAATATGTAGGCATACATTTCTTCTGTAGTGCAAAGCTCCCTCAACCCGTCTGTAAGCTGAATTTCTCCTCCTATGCCCGGCTTTGTATTTTCAAGTATATGAAATATCTTAGGAGTTATTATATACCTTCCCAGGATTGCTATATTTGTAGGTGCACTTTCCTTGTGAGGTTTTTCAAC
>JAGOIH010000086.1:4383-6859 GCA_017995755.1 Sedimentibacter sp.
TTCTCGCTTATATCGGCAGCCAGCTCCGGCGGGGTTTTTTCAAGGACTGAATGGACTGCATCGGCTATTGTAGTTATTGTTTCTTCCATAGCTTCCAGCGAATCTGAAGATGAAATAGTCAGATTTACCGGCAGACCTGTTACCAGGTTTCTTCCCCTTACTTCCATTAATCTTTCTTCTTCTATGGGAAATGCTGTTCCTATTTTTATTTTAAGCTCTTCTGCACTTCTTAAGCCAATCATAACATTATATTTCTTTCTGATATGCCTTACAATTGCGTCGTCACACTTATCCCCTGCAACCTTGATAGACCTGCTTACAACTATTCCTCCCAATGATATAACAGCAATATCCGTTGTACCTCCGCCCATGTCAATAACCATATGCCCTGAAGGTTTTGTTATATCTAGTCCTGCCCCTATGGCAGCGGCAACAGGCTCCTCAATCAGGTATGTCTTTTTTGCCCCTGCGCTGTTGCTTGCTTCAAGAACCGCTCTTTTTTCAACCTCTGTCACACCGCTTGGCACACAGATAATAACCCTGGGCTTAACCAGTGAATTGCCAACCGCTTTTTTTATAAAATATTTCAACATTTTCTCCGTAATGTCAAAATCTGATATAACTCCATCTCTTAAGGGCCTTATGGCTACGATATTTCCGGGTGTACGTCCAAGCATTTTCCTTGCTTCTTCTCCCACCTCAAGAATTTTGTTCGTATTAATGTCAATTGCCACAACAGACGGCTCATTAATTACTATTCCCTTGCCTTTAATATAAACCAATACGCTGGCTGTTCCCAGGTCAATGCCGATATCCATTCTCAGAGACATTTTATCCTCCATGTTACTTTATTCTTAGTATGCTTAACTGTAAAACATTTAATGATAAAAATTATAACATACAACGATATTAAATACAATTTATCTTATTTTTTAAGCAGCTTTTCGATTTTTTGAACCGGATCCAATAATTCGCTTAAAGAATTGTCATAATTTAATGTATCTATAATATTTGCAATATACTTTGACATATCCACCTCAGCGTACCAGGGCTTATCGAACAGCTCCGGTTTTCTGTAAATCATATTTGTGGTAAACACCTTTGATAATATGCCGTCCCGGTATGCCTCGTCGAATTTGGAAATTCCTTCAGTAAACAATCCGAATGTGGCAAATGCATATACATTCCTTGCGCTTCTTTCTTTTAACTTGCCTGCAACATCAATCAACGAATCTCCTGAAGCAATCATGTCATCTACAATAATAACATCCTTCCCTTCCAGGTTTCCTCCCAGGAATTCATGACTTAACACGGGATTCTTACCATTAACTACTACGGTATAATCTCTTCTCTTATAGAACATTCCTAAATCCAGCTCCATAACCGATGAATAATAAATACATCTTGTCATTGCACCTTCATCGGGAGAAATTATCATCATATGATCCCTGTCAATTATAGCTTCAGGGACTGTTCTTACAAATGCCTTTATCATTTGATAGTAGGGGTGAAAATCCTCAAACCCGTGAAGAGGAATTGCATTTTGAACTCTAGGGTCGTGTATATCGAAGGAAATTATATTTTCAACCCCCATATTGACAAGCTCCTGTAATGCCAGGGCGCAGTCCAGGGACTCCCTTGCAGCTCTTTTATGCTGTCTGCCTTCATATAGCATTGGCATTATAACTGTTATTCGCTTTGCCTTGCCGTTCAATGCCGCAATTATTCTTTTCAGATCCTGATAATGGTCGTCAGGGCTCATGGGTACTTCTGTGCCATACATATTAAAATTAACTCCGTAATTAAAAACATCTGATATTATAAATATATCATGTCCTCTTACAGTTTCGTATAAAACTCCCTTCGCTTCACCGGTGCCAAATCTTGGACAGGCAGCTTTTAAAAGAAATGTACCTATGGGACCTGAACCATTTGAATATATAACACCATTGGCATCCTGCCTCCAGTCCTTTAGGTAGTAGTCTATCCTTGAGGCTATGTCTTCGCAGCCTTTCATTGCAATAATGGATAATCTCCCGAACGGACTGGGTTCTTCGAACGTGTAATCATTTATGTTCATTTTCTCCTCCTGTTAACCTTATCATGTTACATTTTATCAAAAAAATATTAATTGTCAAAAGAATATGGCTCCCTTTTTATTAAATTATCTTAACAAAAAAAATCCATAATCAGTCTATCCTGTGTGTTCAGGGATTCTGCCGACTATGAATTCTTGCAATGGACTTAAGAATGCATTTTAGCGATTGTCTCTGACAAGACTTCATATGTAAATGGTTTTTCAATAATAGTAAGCCCTCTTCTCATTAATTCTTCGTATTCTGCCTGTTGGACAAAACCGGTTATAAAAATCGCTGCTGCCTCTTCATTGATAAGAAGAATTTTTTCATATAGTTCTCTGCCGTTGAGTTCAGGCATCATTATATCCAATACACAAAAAGATATTTTTTTATATTCA
>JAGOIH010000009.1 GCA_017995755.1 Sedimentibacter sp.
AGGTTTTTGGCTACTATCTGGAGGTGACAAAATCATATTTGAAGGATGTTCCCGAATATTACATACGAAAACAAACTCTGGCAAACTGTGAAAGGTATGTAACTCCTGAGCTCAAGGAAATGGAAGCCAAGATACTCAATGCCGATGAACAGATTATGAAGCTTGAATATGAGCTGTTTTTGGAAATAAGACAGTTTATAAGCAGCCAGGTTAAAAGGATCCAAGAAACAGCCTATAATATTGCCGTGGTTGACACGATAAATTCACTTGCAATTGCCGCAGTAAAGAATAATTATGTGCGGCCAGAAATGAATAGCAAGGGTTATATGACCATAACTGACGGCAGGCATCCTGTAATTGAAAAGATAATGAAAAATGAGATGTTCGTTCCAAATGACACATATATAGATAACAGGGAATACCGTATGTCAATAATCACAGGTCCAAATATGGCAGGCAAGTCAACCTATATGAGGCAGGTTGCCCTGATAGCGCTTTTGGCTCACTTAGGAAGTTTTGTTCCTGCTAAAAGGGCTGAAATTTGTGTTGTTGACAAAATATTTACCCGGGTTGGAGCTTCGGATGATCTGTCACAGGGGCAGAGCACCTTCATGGTAGAAATGAGCGAGGTTTCAAATATACTTCAGAATGCCACATCTGACAGTTTGTTGATATTGGATGAAATCGGACGAGGCACAAGCACCTATGACGGCTTGAGCATAGCATGGAGCGTAGTGGAATATATTACGAAGAAAATAAAAGCAAAAACACTTTGCGCAACTCACTATCATGAATTGTCCGAGCTTGAGAGCAAGCTGAAAAGTGTTAAAAATTACAAGATTTTAATAAAAGAAGAAAATGACAAAATAACATTCCTGAGGAAAATTACAGAGGGAAGCATAGACAGGAGCTACGGCATTCAGGTAGCAAACCTGGCCGGCCTTCCGGAAGAGGTTGTGGGGAGGGCCAAGGAAATTTTAAGGCAGCTTGATGAAAGCGACATAAACAAGCCCTTTGCCAGAAAGAAAAACAGGGTTAACGACAATTTCCAGGTTTCAATGTTTCAGCCTGATACCGGAGAAAAGGGGCAAAACAAGGAATACAGGGAATTAACCGAGAATATTAAAAATATTGATATAGAAAATTTAACACCCATGCAGTCATTTAAACTGCTGAATGATATTATAGAAAAAGCAAAACAGATATAGCTGTATGTCATTGAATGAAGCAATTATAATAATAGCACCTTTTGAGATCCGCAGCTTTACATTAAAATTTATCAGCTGCTTAATTCGTATAAGTTTAGTACTCATTGAATGACACTTATAAAAGGCATATTTATAGCAAAAGGAAAGGAATGTAAGCATATGGCTGCAATACATCTGCTTGATAATGAAACCATTAATAAAATAGCCGCCGGAGAGGTTATCGAAAACCCCAGATCAATTGTAAAGGAATTAATCGAGAACTCTATTGATGCGGGAGCTGATGAAATAACCGTTGAAATTAAAAACGGAGGCAAAAGCTTGATCCGTATAACCGATAACGGGAAGGGAATTGAAAGGGACCAGGTGGAAAATGCTTTTAAAAGACACTGTACAAGCAAAATTTCTTCCTCTGATGACTTAAATTCTCTTTTGACATTGGGGTTTCGGGGGGAAGCCCTGGCAAGCATAGCTGCCGTTTCAAGGGTTGAGCTTATAACCAGGACTAATGATGATATTTACGGTCTTAAAATGAAAATTGACGGGGGAGAAATCATTTTAAAGGAGGATGTGGGATGCCCTGTAGGGACCACAGTTGCAGTTACTGACCTATTTTACAATGTGCCTGCCAGGAAGAAGTTCCTTAGGAGCGATACGTCCGAAAGCTCAAACATCAATGAAATTGTTGTGTCCCTTGCTTTAAGCAAGGAGTATATTTCATTTAAATACATAAATAATAACTATGTTGCCTTTAGAACTCCAAAAACAGATAATTTTATCAATACCATTTCCAGCTTGTATGAAAAGGACCTATATAATTCACTTTTAAAGGTTGATTATAAGGGCGATGTTGTGAGTATAACGGGCTATACAACAAATTTAAACTATTATAGGGGAAACAGGAAGCAGCAGGTTGTTTTTGTAAACGGCAGGTTTATAAAACACAGGCGTATGAGTTTTTTTGTTGAAGCGGCATACAATACATTACTTCCTAAAAACAAATATCCTGCATGTTTTTTAAAAATAGAAATTCCTCCATCCCTGGTGGATGTAAATGTTCATCCTGCAAAGACGGAAATAAGGTTTCAAAATGAAGAAATGGTTCTAAATGAAGTTAAAAGGGCGGTTTATTCGGCTCTTCATTCCATTAATATCATGAAGGAATTAAAAAAGGAAACAATACTGAATAAGCCTGTGAAGGGTGAAGGCAAACCGGTAATATTTGACAGAGGCAGCGAATGGCAGGGCGGTTTATACGGACCGGGAAGTTTTGTAAAATCCAAGGGTTTAGAAAATAAAATTAATGAAAAGATTGAAAATATAAAATTTACCGAAATCCAGCTTTCAAAAGAGGATCTTTCTAAAGAAGCTAATGAAACAAGTGTTTTTGAAGAAGCTATTGGCGAAGAAGAGGCCATGCCCTTTAAGGAATCACCAAAGTCCTATGAAGCACAAAAGTATGAGCAGGAATCATTCATAACGACAGAAGCCGGGAAGGGCAGGCTGCCGGAGCTTTCTGTTATCGGAATTTTAATGGACACATACATAATTTGCGAAGATATTGAAAAAAACCGGATGTTTATGATTGACCAGCATGCGGCACATGAAAGAATAAACTATGAAAGATTTTTAAACCAGTATTCTGCAAGAGAAATTTTAATACAGGAAATAGTTCCTGAAGTAATTAATTTGTCGTTTGATGATTACGAAACGGCTGTTTCCAACGTTGAAATATTTGAAAATTTGGGAATTTCCATTGAAAACTTTGGAAACAATGCTATACTTATTAATAACATACCGACAATTTTCAATAATTTTAATTTAAGGGATGTGTTTTACACCATACTGGATTCCTTAAAAGAAGCAGAAAAGTCAAATCTGGATTTTATTATGGATAAGATTATCAAGGACGCATGCGTCATGTCTGTGAAATCCGGAGATAAGCTTCATATGTCCGAGGCAAGAGCCTTGTTAAATGACCTTGGTATGACAGAAAATCCGTATACCTGCCCTCACGGGAGACCTGTAATTATTAAGATGACCAGGTACGAAATTGAAAAGATGTTTGAGCGAATTCAAAGTTAGGAAAAGATATGAATAAGATAATTGTAATTGTAGGGCCTACAGCTGTGGGGAAAACCCATATATCGGTAGAACTTGCAAAAAAGCTTGGAACTGAGATAATATCAGCGGATTCAATGCAGATATACAAGGGAATGGATATAGGAACTGCAAAAGTAACCGAGGATGAAAAACAGGGCATAATTCATCATATGATTGACATTGTAAGTCCTGATGAAGATTATTCGGTATCAGAATTTAAATATACGGCTGAAAAAATAATCGACAGGCTTCTGGAAGAAAAGAAGGTTCCGGTAATTGTAGGGGGAAGCGGGTTGTATGTAAATTCTCTGATATATGACCTGGACTTTGGCAATGCCAGGTCTGATGAAAAATTAAGGGAATATTACACTTATTATTACAAGAAACACGGTGAAGATGCACTTTATGACAAGCTATTGAAAATTGACCCGGAGGCAGCGGAAAAAATACATAAGAAAAACGTAAAGAGGGTTATCAGGGCACTGGAAGTATATGACATCACAGGGTCGAAATTTTCCGAGATAAACACTGATATCAGAAAAGAAAGCAATAAGTATGACTGCATATTGGCAGGGCTTTCAATGGAAAGAAAAGTCCTCTATGAAAGAATAAACCAAAGAGTGGATGAAATGCTTTCTAAGGGCCTCTTGGAAGAGGTCCGGTCGCTTATGGAAAAAGGTTATGGTAAAAATCTTGTATCCATGAGAGGAATAGGCTATAAAGAGATTATCGACCATCTTGAAGGCATTACGGATTACGATGAAGCAGCGGACATTTTAAAACGAAATACCAGGAGATTTGCCAAAAGGCAGTATACATGGTTCCTTAAGGACAGGAATGTTAAATGGTTCAGCATGGATAACCCGGCAGACGTTGACAATACTATAAATAATATTTTAAATTATGTAAGAATAAGGCTTAATTAAAAGGAGAAGGGAAATGGCGAGTATTATTAATTTACAGGATACGTTTTTAAACAGCGTAAGAAAAGAAAAGATCACTATAACGCTATATTTAAACAATGGATTTAAACTGACGGGAACGGTGACAGGCTTTGACAATTATGTAATTGTTATCGAAACAGACAAGGGCCAGCAATTGGTTTATAAGCATGCAGTCACATCAATTCTGCCCTTTAAACAGATAAAACTGTTTACAGGAGATACAGAGGACCAATAAGTTTAATAGAAAAGGAATAATAAGGTTTACAGAAATTAAATTATGTAAACCAAGATTTATTATTAATTGAGAGAAAGGTATACATAATTTTATTTATGTATATCTAACAGTAGAAAACCCGCATATTTTAATATTTTACGAAGGAGAATTATGTTTACAGAAAATAAATTATGTAAACCATTTGGCATCAGTGACAGAGTTTACGCCTATGTAATAGAGGTAGAAAAAGAAATTAAGAAGCATTTTGAGAAAATTGAAGAAATAAGAGAGTATAATCAGTATAAGGTTATCCATGCAATGCAGGAACACAGACTTGATTATACTCACTTTTATTGGAATACCGGCTACGGCTACGATGATGCGGGAAGGGAAAAGGTTGAAAAAATATATGCTTCCGTATTCAATACCGAGGATGCCCTTGTAAGGCCTTCCATTGCTTCAGGTACCCATGCTCTTTATTTGACACTGTCGGGAATATTGCAGCACGGGGATGAAGTTATATCAATTTCCGGACGTCCCTATGATACTTTACTTACAGTTTTGGGAGAAGAAGGAAATGAGCCCAATAATCTGCGTGAAGCAGGTGTAATTTACAAGGAAATACCCCTTTACAACAATGACATAGACTGGGAAAGCGCAGTAAAAGCAGTTTCCATGAAAACAAAGCTGCTAATGATTCAGCGCTCAACAGGCTACAGTTTCAGACCTGCACTTACAATAGAAAAAATAAGAGCTGCAATAGAAAAAATACGTCATTTATACCCGAATATATATATAATGGTTGATAACTGCTACGGAGAATTTGTGGATGTTATGGAGCCTTCAGATGCAGGTGCTGATGTGGTTGTGGGGTCCCTGATTAAAAACCCCGGTGGCGGGATTGCGCTGTCAGGTGGCTATATCGCCGGCAAAAAGATCTTAATTGACAGAATTGCAAACCGTCTCACAGCTCCCGGAGTGGGAAAGGAAATAGGTCTTACCTTCGGAACTACGAGAAATACGCTGCAGGGTTTGTTTTTTGCACCTCATATTGTAAGTGAAGCGGTAAAGGGTGCACTCTTGTTCGGAGCAGTTTACAAGTCTCTAGGATTTGAAATTATTCCGGAATTAGATGATGAAAGAAGCGATATTATCCAGGCAATAAAATTTAACAACAAGGATATGGTAATTAAAATATGTGAAGCTGTCCAGGCGGCATCTCCCGTTGACGGTCATGTTTCTCCCATACCTTGGGATATGCCCGGTTATACGAATCAGGTTATAATGGCTTCGGGAGCTTTTGTTTCCGGCTCATCAATTGAGCTCAGTGCAGATGCACCCATGAGACCGCCTTATATCGCCTATATCCAGGGAGGCTTGTTCTACGACCACGTGAAACTGGGGGTCATGCTTTCCCTAGAAAAGATGAAAGAACTCATAGATATATGACAAGGGGATGGAAGTCTTTTCATAGAAACATTTAATATGGAATTATTAAAAAAGCAGTCTCCTGAATTTAAAACAGGAGGACTGCTTTATTATTTAATTATTTGAAATTTATCTGCTAATATTTTCTTACAACTGCCTTTACAACTCCCAAGATGTAGGGCTCTTTTATTAATATGGGGTCCATGGAAGAGTTTTGAGGCTGCAGGCGGATGTGGTCCTTTTCTTTATAAAAGGTCTTGACTGTTGCTTCATCGCCGATTAAGGCAACCACAATATCGCCGTTTTTGGCATTGTGCTGGGAATTGACTATTACAAAATCCCCATGCAGAATTCCTGCCTCAATCATGCTGTCTCCCTTTACCTTCAGGACATACGATTCCTTATTACCTACAAAATCAATCGATATAGGCAGTGTGTCATCGATGTTTTCAACGGCTAAAATAGGGGAGCCGGCAGTAACGGTTCCTATAATCGGTAAATTTATGATTTCTTTTTTTGGCATGTCGCTGCATATATCATCAACATCAATCAATTCCAGAGCTCTTCTTTTGTTGGTTCCTTTTTTTAAGTATCCTTTATCTTCTAATGTATTTAAGTGGGCATGGACGGAAGAAGTAGAGCTTAAACCTACAGCTTTGCAGATTTCACGGATAGAAGGGGGATAACCTCTTAAAGTTAATTCATCTTTTATGTATTCTATTATTTTAATTTGCTTATCGCTTAAGCCTTCATAACTCATAATTCCACCTCGCTTGTTTTTCTATATTTTAACATAGTTTGACAGGTAAAGCAAACATTTGTTTGAAAAAATGCAAAAAATATGTTGACATCGAACTAATGTTCTGTTAGAATGAAAATAGAAAATATGTTCGAGGTGGGTTATGGTAATATTAAATAAATATAAAGTGAGTAATGTTAAAAAATTTAAACGTTTTATGTTCCTTGCCGTCTTGCTGATAAGTATTATTACTTTTACCTCAATAGCTTCAATAAATGCATATTCAAAGGATATACCACGGTTCGATTATGTAAATGTCCAGCAGGGCGACACCTTGTGGTCCATAGCATCTGATTATGCCGCCGCCAGGGATATTCGGCAGGTCATATACGAAATATCCCGGCTTAACAACATACATAACAGTCCGATTCACCCCGGAGACATAATAAAAATTCCCTTAAACTAAATACTAAGCTGAAATCCTATATTATTACATATAGGATTTTATTTTTGAAAAATGTATGTTAGTATCGCTGAAATTATTGAATTATTCATCTTCCGCTGAATCATTAAGCGGATTTTGTTTTACAGCATCCCGGAGCAGGTCCTTGTTAATATGAGTATATATTTGTGTTGTTGAAATGCTTTCATGGCCTAAAATTTCCTGCAGAGCCCTGATATCCACATGGCCGTATTGATACATTAGAGTGGCTGCCGTGTGGCGGAGCTTGTGGGGGGAGTATCCTTTCCCGGATAAGCCGGCTTCGGTCAGGTACTTGTCAAGCATGTGCTGAACTCCTTTTTGTGAGAACCTGGTTCTGCGGTTGCTTATAAAAAGGGCTTTTTCATGACCTTTCTTAGGGTCTTGTCTCACTTCAAGGTAGTCTTCTATAGCTTTTACACATACGTCATTCAAATAAATGGTTCTTTCCTTGTTGCCTTTTCCGATCACAGTTAAGGTGTCTCCCTTGATTTTATCGGTATTGATGCTTATAAGCTCTGATAATCTGAGGCCGCAGTTCAAAAACAGCATAATTATGGCATAGTCGCGTTTTTCATTGTTGCCGGATATTGATGACAATAAACTTTTCGATTCGTCCAATGATAGTGCTACCGGCAGGCGGCTCTTATTCTTTGGTGTTTCCAGTTCCAGTGCCGGATTCTCCGGAATGAGCTTTACTACGGAATGCAGATATTTAAAATATGACCTAAGCGCAGACATTTTTCTGGCTTTGGTTCTGTTTGAATTTTTTCTTTCCCTGTCTGTATAGGCAATAAATGAATGAAGGTCCATTATTTTCAGTTTTTTTATAACATCCAATGAAACAGGGGAGATATCAATTTCTTCAAAGTTTTCAATATCAGGACTTAATTTAAATTTAACTGCAAGAAACCTGTAGAAGGTTCGAAGATCAAGAAAATATTGATTTACTGTTTTATCCGCTCTGCCTTTGATAGCTATTGAGTATTCCAAAAAATCGCTCAAGGGGTAAGGGCAGAGGTCATTATAATTTATGTACATGGTGGTCTCCTTTATAAAAGTCTATGCAAAAATGTCGCAAAATTATCATAATTAATTATATAGAAGAATAAGAAAAAAGACAAGCTTATTTTCATTGTTCTTCTTAATATTAGCTTTTAAATGGTGTTTTGCGATTTGCGAGATATTCATATAAACTCTATGCACTGCTAAGTTTGCAAGATTTTGAAAATCTTTAGCTAAACGTATAAACGGCAAAATATAATCCATAATAATTTCCATTATTACAAATAATAAGCCCCGGAAGGACAAAAAAATTTTTATTATTTAATAAGGGAGCACAATTGATCAAATTTTATTATTTGTCAGACAGAAATTTCAAAAACTAACTTTTTTGCGGGTTTAATCAAAAGGAGATATATTTAGAAGGTATAAATGGTCAAGAAGATAAATATCTTTCGTTAAAACGCATTTAAATGCCCTGTTTTCAGGGTGTTTTTTTGAAATTTGAGCCTGTGACTTGACTTGAGGGTTCTTTGAATATATTTGTGAATATTCGTTTTAGTTAAGTATAAAAAATTTAAAATGTCCTAATCATAGGGGCTATTATGGTTCCAATTATAATCATATATTGGAGTCCGGAATAATATACTTTGAAAAATATCAGTGGAAGCTGAAACAATTTAAAAAGAAGTATAATAAAAAAAGTTTTTCTGGTCGGGAAATTATTAAATAATTATTACAGGAAATATAAATTTGTGAATTGAAATTATCAAAGAAATTTTATCAATTTGTCTAAGGAACTAAGAATAACGTTGAAATTCCAAAAAGAAGAGGTCTCTCGAAAAAGTGCTTATTTTGGAGATATTATGTCGCTAAATTAGCATTTAGCGACATAATATAAAAATATCAAAATCGAATAGTTTTAAGATTTTGTAATTATAACTGCTCTTCCCCCTGTAATGCGATAGTTTTTTTCTAAGGTATAAGTTATATATTATGACTTATGACAAAATATTGTTTTCAATTCTATCATTGAGATAATAAATTTACACTTAAAAATAATTCTTAAAATATTAGCTTATATTCCTTCCATCAACTGCAACTACCCCTGAATGCTTTGCTTCTACTCTTAAATGATTTATTTACTCTACTGAAATAATTTTTTCTATCAGCTGCTTGGTTTGTTTATTTCTGGGTATATTAATACTAAACAATTTTTTTATGGAGGTTAATATGAAAAAAATATTGGTACCCATTGATGGCTCCCCTGCTTCCGAGAATGCAGCAGAAAAAGCAGTGGAACTGGCAAAGAAATACAACAGTGAAGTATCATTCGTTTCAGTAGTGGATACACGTTTTACATATACATATGATATTGGCGGAGTCATCAGTATTCCTATGAATAAACCCGATTTTACGGATGAACTGGTAAAGCTTCAATCACAAATTTTGGACTATTATTTCACGAAATTTGATTCTCCTGAAATTGTCATTAAAAAAGCAGTATTATCCGGTGAGCCCCATGAAGAAATAATTAAATATGCTAATAATGAAAAATCAGACCTCATAGTTATGGGACGAAGGGGATTTTCACAAGTGAGACGTTTTTTTGTAGGCTCCATAACACAAAGAGTTATTGCAGACTCCCCCTGCCCCGTTTTAGTAGTCAGTGAATGAAATATAAAGGGTATAATTGATATTGCATCAACTGTACCCCTTATTACGTCATCCTTCACACAAACTGTTATTTAAAATTTTATAAGCTGTTTTAATTCATTTACATCATATAAATTGATTTAACTGAGCATCCTTATCATTTTTCATTTGCTTTCCTCCCGGCTAAAATAATTGTTCAATTAGAATTTTAACCTTAATTGGAAAACTTATTCATTATAAAAAAAACGAGGCTATAAAATATCAAAGCCTCTTTGTTTTTGAATATTGATTTACATAATTTAAATTATGTAAATTAATATACTGCTATATGTCCGTCAGCTCTCTTTTCTGTTCCCCCGCATAGTGTGCCTTCATTTGTTCTCAATATCATTTGGCCTCTGCCAAAAAGAGCTTCATTTGGCTGTATTGTAACTTTATGACCTCTATTCTCCAGGTCCCTTACTATGTTGACAGGCACATCCTTTTCCACTTCAACGTTAATTCCATTTATCCACTGCCACCTTGGCGCATCTATAGCTTCCTGAGGATTCATATGGAAGTCTATCATATTGGTCACAACCTGCACATGTCCTTGAGGCTGCATAAATCCCCCCATTACACCGAAGGGTCCAAGTGCTTTTCCATCCTTCATCAAAAATCCGGGAATAATTGTATGGTAGGTTTTCTTATGGGGCATCAAACAATTGCTATGGTCATTGTCAAAATTAAAATTATGCAGCCTGTTCTGAAGCGCTATTCCGGTCTCAGGAATTACTACGCCTGAGCCGAATCCCATGTAATTGCTCTGAATATAAGAAACCATATTCCCGTCTTTGTCTGCAGTGCAAAGATAAACAGTTCCGCTGCGGTTGGAGTCAATTTCTTTCGGCATCAATGCCTTTTCCTTTATTGAATTTGACTTAATTCTGCCATATTCATCAGACAATAACTGCTTTATATCTATTTTCATATGCCTTGAATCTGTTATATACTTTTGTCCATCAGCAAAACCAAGCTTTATTGCTTCAATTTGTCTGTGATAGGTATCGCTGTTTTCCTTAAATGTAAAATCAAAGTTTTTCAATATGCCAAGAGCCATCAGAGCAACTAATCCCTGACCGTTGGGCGGTATTTCAAACACATCATAGCCTCTGTAATTTACACTTATAGGGGTTACCCACTCAGGTTTATAGTTTTCCATGTCTTCCTTTGTTAAATAACCCTTGTATTTTTTAAAAAATGCATCTATTTTGTCGGCAATATGCCCTTTATAATAAGAGCTGCCGTTGGTTCTGCCTATTGATTCCAATGTTCCGGCATGAAACGGCAGTTTAACAAGCTCTCCAAACCTTGGAGTTCTGCCATCTTTCGTAAATGTATCAAACCAGTATTTTAATTCTTCCTTATTTTCTTCTTTGTAAATCTCAGACGCTGCATCCCATGCTTTTTTTACGGTAACAGATACCGGAAATCCATTCCTTGCATAGTTAATTGCTGGCTTCAGCACTTCTATCAGGGGAAGGGCTCCAAATTTATCATTTAGTTCAACCCAAGCTGCGGGAGCTCCCGGAACCATCACCGGAATGACACCGTATTTTGGTATTTCTGTATATCCTCTTTCTCTTAATTCTTCTATGGAAATGCTGTAAGGTGAATAACCGCTGGCATTTAATCCCTGAAGCCTGTTATTAAACCAAACAATGGCGAATGCATCGCTTCCCAGGCCGTTTGATGTAGGCTCAACAACCGTAAGGCATGCTGCAGTCGCTATGGCTGCATCAACGGCATTGCCTCCTTTTTTAAGTATTTCAAGACCTGCCTGTGCCGCTAAGGGTTGTGATGTGGCAACCATTCCGTTATTTCCGTAAATTACGTTTCTTCTTGACGGGTATTTATATTCTGCCGGATTATAATTCATTTTTTCCTCCTTTTATAAACAATTATTTTCTAATATATAATGATGACAAGGTCAATCCTCTTTTCATGTGTCCATTGTTGTTATACAGTGTCACCGTATTGTTATTGGTCCTGTTTGTCATGTTACGGTACCTCCGTTTCCGCATCATATATTAAAAAGAAGTAAACGTGTCGTTTACTTCCATATTTTTCTTACTCTTATTTTGCATATTCTGTAGCTCTGATTTCTCTTATTACGTTAACTTTAATCTGTCCCGGGTATTCCATTTCTTCTTCAATCTTTTTAACAATATCTTTTGCTATTAAAATTATGCTTGAATCACTTGTTGCTTCAGGTTTTACCAATATTCGAACTTCTCTTCCTGCCTGTATTGCAAAAGACTTTTCAACGCCTTCAAATGAATTTGAAATCTCTTCCAGTTTTTCCAGCCTCTTAATATAGGTCTCCAAAGTTTCTCTTCTTGCTCCCGGTCTTGCAGCGGATATGGCATCTGCTGCCTGTATTAATACTGCTTCTACGGTTTGCGGTTCTATATCCCCGTGATGGGCTGCTATACCATGAATTACAGCCTTGCTTTCCTTGTATTTTTTAGCCAGGTCTTCACCTATTTGAACGTGAGGACCTTCTACCTCATGATCCACTGCTTTTCCTATATCATGCAAGAGGCCTGCCCGTTTTGCTACTTTTACGTCAGCGCCCAGTTCAGCAGCCATAATTCCTGCTAAATATGATACTTCAATGGAGTGTTTTAATACATTCTGGCCGTAGCTTGTTCTGAACTTCAATCTTCCGAGTAATTTAACCAATTCCGGGTGAAGCCCGTGGATTCCGGTATCAAGGGTCGCCTGTTCACCTTCATCCTTTATTATTTGATCAACTTCTTTTTTGGCCTTATCTACCATCTCTTCAATCCTTGCAGGATGAATTCTTCCATCTGCAATAAGTTTTTCGAGTGCTAATCTGGCCACTTCTCTTCTAATAGGGTCAAATCCGGATATAACCACTGCTTCCGGTGTATCATCTATTATAATATCTATACCTGTAAGCTGTTCCAAGGCCCTTATGTTTCTGCCCTCCCTGCCGATGATTCTGCCTTTCATTTCATCATTGGGCAGGTCCACTACAGATACAGTTGTTTCTGCTACATGGTCTGCAGAACATTTTTGAATTGCATATGTAATAATTTCACGTGCTTTTCTTTCTGCAGTTTCTTTTGATTCCCTTTCGATTTCTTTAACAGCTACTGCTGCTTCCTGTTCGGCTTCTCTTTTTATGTTGTTTATAAGAATATCTTTTGCTTCTTCCGTGGAAAGCCCGGATATTTTCTCCAGTTCCTCAATTTGTTTCTGGTGAATTGCCTCTAATTTTTCTTGCTTTGTTTCAACTTCTTTCAGCTTCTTTTGAAGCATTTCATCCTTTTTTTCTACTACAAGGCTTTTAGAATCCAGCATTTCCTCTTTTTTAATAAGCCTTTTTTCATTTCTTTGAATTTCGTTTCGTCTTTCTTTGTTTTCTCTTTCATATTCATTTCTAAGTTTGTGAGCTTCGTCTTTTGCTTCAACAAGTATTTCTTTTTTCCTTGTTTCAGCTTTTTGATTTGCGTCTTCAATTATCCTTTTAGCTTCTATTTCAGCACTACCTATTTTGCCTTCAGATATATTTTTACGAATAAAAAATCCTATAATTATACCTATTATTGCGCAGATAATACCTACTAATATTTCTTCGAACAATTCAGCACCTCCCATATTAAATTTTCAAGCTGCGAAATATATACATTTTTCTTGATTCATTAAAAAATGTGTATTCTTCCAAAACATATTTATATTAATCGTTTTAATAAGTTTCTATAAAACTTGAATATACTATATTTTATAATTATTTATAAATAATGTCAAGATATATGTTTATATTTGTATAATTTGTATAATTTGTATATTCATATAGTTTATTGACACGTTGGTTTACAGAATTTAAATTATGTAAACCCCTTTACATAGGCTGTGCTATATATCGATATGATAAAAAGGCACCTTGCGGGTGCCTTAATTATGTTTTTTAATAATGACATTAACTTTTGAATGACATATGACATTTAGTCATCTACTGATGTGTCTTCCCTGTCGTCTGATGACAGTTTCAAAGCTCCTATTTCATACTTTTCCAGTACCTTTTTCTCTATTTCAGCCATAAGCTCAGGATTTGACAACAGATAATCCTTAGAATTTTCCCTGCCTTGTCCAATTCGGTTGTTTTCGTATGAGTACCATGCTCCTGACTTGTTTACCACTCCTGCTTCCACTGCCATATCAAGGATGCAGCCTTCCTTTGATATACCTTTGCCGTAGATTATATCAAATTCAGCCTGTTTAAAGGGAGGGGCAACTTTATTTTTTACAACCTTGACTCTTGTTCTGTTGCCGTATACGTCATCGCCCTTTTTCAATGTTTCTGTTCTTCTTACGTCAAGTCTCATTGTAGCATAGAATTTTAAAGCCCGACCGCCGGTTGTGGTTTCGGGGTTGCCAAACATTATGCCTATTTTTTCACGGAGCTGGTTTATAAAAATAGCTACCGTGTTTGATTTGCTTATAGCTCCTGCCAGTTTTCTCAAGGCCTGGGACATCAGCCTTGCCTGGAGCCCCATGTGGGAATCCCCCATTTCTCCGTCTATTTCAGCTTTCGGCACCAATGCGGCTACAGAGTCAACAACTATAACATCAATGGCACCGCTTCTTACAAGTGCTTCCGCTATTTCAAGAGCCTGCTCCCCGGTATCAGGCTGTGAAATTATAAGCTCTTCCACCTTGATGCCTAAATTTTTTGCATAGGCCGGGTCCAGGGCATGCTCTGCGTCAATGAAGGCTGCTATGCCGCCTCTTTTCTGCGATTCTGCTATTATATGTAATGCAACTGTTGTTTTGCCAGAGGATTCAGGTCCAAATATTTCAATGATTCTTCCTTTTGGCACTCCGCCGATTCCGGTTGCAATATCGAGGGGCAGTGCGCCGGTTGGTATGGCTTCTATATTTAATTTTGCATTTTCTCCAAGCTTCATTATAGAACCTTTACCGAATTGCTTTTCAATTTGAGCAAGGGCAAGCTCAAGTGCTTTATCTTTTTCCATATCCGACTCCTTATCAGAACATTTGTTCACCTTTGATTATACATAAAATAAAAAGTATTGTCAATGACTAATTTTTTATAACACCAAGATTTTCATAAATATAAACTGCTCCTGAAGTAACGGTCAGCAATACTGTAATTGCGATTAAAGGAGTTATTAAAAAATCTGTAAAACCAAAATAACCAGTATAGTTCAATAAAATAACAATAATTAATACCATCTGGAACACTGTTTTTATTTTTCCCCATGCATTTGCAGCAATTTTAACACCCTTTGAAGCAGCCAGCGTCCTAAAGCCTGAAACTATAAATTCCCTTGATATAATCAGCACAACAATCCATGCGCTGATATAGCCAAGCTCTACAAAAGCTATGAATGCTGATGCTGTCAGAAGTTTGTCTGCAAGAGGGTCTGTGAATTTTCCGAAATCTGTTACTAATTTGTCCCTTCTTGCAATATGTCCGTCAAAGGCATCGGTAACAGCAGCACCCACAAAGATTAACAGGGGCAGAAACCTGAAAATTCCGCCGCTTATGTACAAGAACAACAGAAAGAAAGGTATTGCCAATACCCGTATAACTGTAAGTTTATTGGGTAAATTTAAATCTTTAAACCAATTTATTATTTTCATCTTCTATACCTCCTATCAAATCATATTCCAATGCGTCATTAATTTTGACCTTATAAATGTTTCCTAAGGTTAATTCTTCATCAGATGTGACATAAACACAGCCGTCAATTTCAATCGAATCCATGTAGGTCCTGCCTGCATAGATATGTTCATCTTCCTTCTCCTCAATTAAAACATCATAGGTCCTGTCGATTTTCAGCAAATTGTTTTCATATGATATTGCTTGCTGAATTTCCATCAACTCTTTTAATCTTTCTTCCTTTATGTCTTCATCTATTTGTTCCGGCAGCCTGTATGCCGGAGTATGCTCTTCTCTTGAATATTTGAATATCCCTACCCTGTCAAGCCTGTATTCTTTCAAAAAATTCTTGAGTTCTTCATGGTCTTCCCATGTTTCCCCGGGGAAGCCTGTGATTAAGGACGTGCGTATTACCGCACCCTCCACTTCCCTTCTTATTTTATCAATCAGGGATGTAATTTGTTCCCGGTTTGTGTTTCTATTCATTCTCTTCAGTATTCTGTCATTTATATGCTGCATTGGAATATCAAAATATTTTAAAAGCTTTTTATTGTTTTTGAATTCCTCTATCAGTTCATCGTAAATATCTTCGGGATACAAATAATGAACTCTTATCCATTTGATGCCTTTAATTTCAGAAATTCTTCCTACAAGTTCATGAAGTTTTCTTTCGCTGTAAATATCAAGACCGTATTTACTTGTGTCCTGTGCAATGATAATTATTTCCTTTGCTCCTCTTTCTGAAAGGACCTTTGCTTCCTCAACAATATTCTCGATTCTGCGGCTTTTAAAAGGCCCTCTGAGCTTCGGAATCACGCAATAGGTGCAATTATTGCTGCAGCCTTCAGCTATTTTTAAATAGGCGTACCAGGGTTCAGTCAATATGTTTCTCGGAAGGTCCTTGTCGATATCAAGCTCAGATCCTGTGTCCATCACAAGCTTTTTATTCTTTTCAAACTCTTGAATATATTGGTCTATTTTTTCAAAACCGCCCGTTCCTACTATGATGTCAACTTCAGGTATTTCTTTTCCCAGCTCTGCCCCGAATCTTTCGGACAGGCAGCCTGTCACTATTATTTTTGTTTTTTTGTTTAAGGTGTTTTTTATATCAGCTGCGGAAAGTATCGCATTTACTGATTCTTCCTGGGCGTCATTTATGAAGGAGCAGGTGTTTATTATTATGTAGTCTGCCTTGTCCGCATAATCCGTTGTCTTGTATCCTTTTTCGGTTAGAATGCCAAGCATATTTTCCGAGTCAACAAGATTTTTTGAGCATCCAAGCGAATGCATGTATATTTTTTTCATTCTTTATGAATTTCCTCTCATTTCGTCTAATTCCTCTTTTGTAACAAGAACTTTCCTGGGTTTGCTGCCTTCATGCCCTCCTACTATGCCCCTTTCCTCAAGCTGGTCAATAATTCGCGCAGCTCTTGAATAACCTACCCTGAATTTTCTTTGAATGTAGGATACCGATGCCTGGCCGTCATTTACCACTGTTTCAATTGCCTGTTCCAAGTATTCATCAACATCATCATCGTCGCCGGTCTGGCTTTCAATTTCTTTGATTATTTCATTTTGTTTGTTGTGTTTGATTTCAACCTGCTGTTCCTTGATAAAGTCTACAACTCTTTTGATTTCATCATCTGATACAAAGGTTCCCTGTATTCTTACAGGTTTTGGAAGACCTATGGGGTGATAAAGCATATCTCCTTTGCCAAGAAGCTTCTCTGCTCCCCCTGTATCCAAAATAGTTCTTGAATCTATATGTGATGACACGGCAAATGCAATACGTGACGGGATATTTGCCTTTATTACACCTGTAATAACATCAACGGAAGGTCTTTGGGTTGCAATGACAAGGTGCATACCGCAGGCTCTTGCCAGCTGGGCAATACGTGTAATATATTCTTCAACCTCTGCCGAGGCTACAGTCATCAAATCCGCCAATTCGTCTATTATTATTACGATTTTAGGCATTTTCTCCTTGTTTTCCACAGCCATTTTTTCATTGTAGGAGTCTATTTCCCGCACGCTGTTCTGTGCAAAAACCTTGTAGCGGTTCGTCATTTCCGACACAGCCCAGTTCAGCGCATTGGCTGCCTTTCTGGGGTCAGTTACAACAGGTATCAATAAATGGGGTATACCATTGTAGTTGCTCAGTTCAACAACCTTAGGGTCAATGAGTATCAGCTTGACTTCATCGGGTTTTGCCTTGTATAAAATACTCATAATAAGGGAGTTTATACATACGCTTTTTCCGGAGCCGGTAGCGCCTGCTATTAACAGGTGAGGCATTTTATCAATGCTTGCAATAATATTTTTTCCTGCTATATCCTTGCCAAGTGCAAAGGGCAGGTTTGTGGGAGCAATTCTGTACTCTCTTGATTCAATCATGTTTCTTAAATAAACGCTGGTTTTTGCCCTGTTTGGCACCTCTATGCCAATTGCGGCTTTGCCGGGTATAGGTGCTTCCATTCTTATTTCCGAGCTGGCCAGTGCCAAGGCTATATCGTTGGACAAGGCTGTTATCCGGCTTACTTTTATTCCAGGTGCAGGCTGAATTTCATACCTGGTTATGGTAGGCCCCTTATTAATCTGAAGGATGTTGCAAGGTATGTTGAAGCTGTTTAATGTGTCAATAAGCTTTTCCCCGTCCTTTTTCAAGTCTTCCTTGTCATTTCTTACGTTAAGAGGCATGGGGTTTAAATGCCTGATTGAAGGCAGCTTGTAATTGTCTGCTTTAACATCTGATATGGTAATTATGTCATCAGTAATTACCTTTTTCTCGAATTTTTCCTTTGCATCCGGAAGGGGTTCGTCCTTTTGTGTTTCTGTCCTATTATCAGTTTTGTTCTCTGCTTTTTGTATATCTTCTATTTTTAACTGAGTTATTTCAGCTTTTTTATTATCTTGTGCAGGACTCATGTAATCATAAATTTTTATATTTTCATTTGGCTGCTGTTTTGGTAATTTTTCTTTTTTTCTTTTATTTTCAACGTCTTCCGTAAATATGAATTTATATATGACATTAAAGAACTTTTTTATGTAATTTGATATTAATTTTAAAATACCGATTATACTTTGATTTGTAAGAAGAACAATCAATGAAAAGATAAATGCTCCCAAGGCTATGTATGTTCCATTTTTACCGATAAGTTTAACAAATATAGATGAAATTAAATTTCCGGAAATACCCCCGCCTTTGCCTGCCATCCCCAGATCTTTTGATATTATAAACAATTCCTGCAAGTCTTTCGTTAAGGCTATTTGCGAATAAACTTCCGGGTCTGATACTGCCCTGTATATGATGAAACAGATAAAGAATCCTATAATTGCGGCTATTTGATTGTTGTCATTCAATATGACTATGTTTAAAAGCCTTGTAACCCCAATTGCAAGTAAAAAATAAGGAAGTACTTCAGAGCCTGCCCCAAATGCTGAATTAGTAAATGAGTTTATGCTTCTGCCGATAATTCCTGTTTGAGATTCTCCTGTAGTAACTATAATCATGAATACAGCAAAAGATACAAGGAAGATACCGGTAATCTCTTTAATTAAAATATCCTTGCCTGAAGCCCTGGTGCTTGTACCTTTTTTGTTTGTATTTGTTTTTTTGTTTGTCCTGGTCGTTTTGTTTGCGGATGTTTTAGCCATTTAAAGCATTTCCCCCTGTTTCTTTGTAAATTTAATTATATCATAGGATGAGAACATTTCGCAATGATAATTTCAAATTCGTAAACTAGACTTCTCCCTCTGAATAATAATGAAATAAAGTTTGTCAACCTTTGTCATTAACTGACTTCCCTTTTATTTTCCCATATCATCAATCAGCTCTCTGAGCTTTTTCATAGCAGAGCTGAACCCGCCTATTTCTTCTATTAAGCCTATATTGACAACTTCTTCGGCATTTAATACTGTTCCCACATCATTGGCTATTTCATCTGTGTCATACATATAATCCAAAAGCGCCTGCCTGTCAACATGTGAATTCATTACGATAAAATTTGTAATCCTCTCCTGCATTTTTTGGAAATATCTGAAGGTCTGAGGAACTCCTATAACCAGACCGCTGGTTCGTATTGGATGAATTGTCATTGTTCCTGTGGGTGCAATAAACGAGTACCGGGCTGAAACAGCCAGTGCCGTTCCTATGCTGTGACCTCCTCCCAATACAAGGGAAACAGTTGGCTTTGTAATACTTGCTACCAGTTCTGAAATAGCGAGGCCTGCCTCTACGTCTCCTCCCATAGTATTTATCAATAAAAGCACCCCTTTTATCTGGGGGTCCATTTCAGCTCCTATAATCAGAGGTATTATATGCTCGTATTTTGTTGTTTTGCTTTGGGGAGGCAGTGAGGTATGCCCTTCAATTTCTCCTATTATACTTAGAAAACAAACATCCTTTACCGGCTCAACTTCAGTTATGCTTCCTACTTGTTTAACATTTTCTATAGGCTCGCTGCTGTCTTCATTTTCGCTTGGTGTGCCGCTGAATATAAACGGATTTACCGGCTCGTCTCGGAATTGATTTTGCTTATTGTTTCTTTGTCCGTCCAAATTGTTAAATGATGTCTGTGGCTGCTGCTGTGAATTAGTGCTCTTGTTTTCCATTACTCCTCCATAAAAAAATAATCAGGTATTCCTGATTATTCTTTGGAGTTTTATTAATTTTATACATTTTTCTCATTATTCTAAAACAATAGATGTGCTATCTTCAGTTAAATACTATATTTTAAAATATGGTTCCCAGGTAAATTCACTAATTTATTTGCTCCTTTCGTAGCATAAATTAGTAATTTTGTGCGTTTGACCTAACCCAAGACTTTCTCCTTTTAGTCGAAGTCTTGGGTTAGGTCGTAAAGGTCATCTTTATTCATTTTCAATGATGATCATATCGCTTCCGATTTTTTTGATATTTTTCCATAGTATTTCTTTTCTTTTCGGTTCTTTGAAAAATGCAAAATGTGAATTGTTTCCTGATATAAAGCTGATTATTTCCCCTGTTTTTTCATCTATAACCAGGTCGCAGTCACCGAAAATCCCCAAGTTTTCCCCTGTGTCCACATTAATGATTTCCTTGCTGTACAATTCGCTTAATTTCATATATTCCCCCCCTATCAACTATCAATGAATTCCTGTATGTCCGAAACCTCCCTGACCTCTTTCCGTTTCATTTAAGTCTTCAACTAATTCAAATTTAGCCTGTTCATGCTTCATTACCACCATCTGGGCAATCCTGTCCCCGCTGTTGATGGTAAAATCCTCGCTTCCAAGATTAATTAAAATTACCTTTATTTCTCCCCTGTAATCAGAGTCTATGGTTCCTATGCCGTTTACGAGACTTATGCCGTGTTTGATTGCCAAACCGCTTCTGGCCCTTATTTGAGCTTCATAGCCTTCAGGAAGTTCAATAAATAAACCTGTAGGCACCAGTGCCCTTTCCATTGGTTTTAATACCATGGGTGCCTCAACAAAGGCTTGAATATCTACTCCGGCAGACCCTTTCGTTTCATAGCACGGTAATTTAAAAGGATTTTTCTTAACTATTTTAATTATCATATTTTTCTCCCAGTACCTTATTTATTTTACCCTCAAGATCAGGATGTTTTTTCAAATTCCCTGTAAAAGTTATGCTCAAATTATCGATGTTGAACAGGTCCTTTGCAACATCCAGGACATCTTCAATTTTAACATTGTTGATAGCTTCAATTACCTCATCAGGATATAAAATTTCATTATATAAAAGTTCTCTTCTGCCTATTGCAGACATTCTGCTTGATGTGCTTTCAAGACTTAAAATATAATTTCCTTTAATCTGCTGTTTTGCTCTCAGGAATTCTTCTTCTTTAATATTTCCGTTTTTTATGCTTACCATTTCCTTCAATATGGTTCTCAGGGCATCTTCAGCCTGCTCGTAGCTCATGCCTGCATATATTGTGAAAATTCCTGTATCGGAATAATTGGATACAAATGAATAAATAGAATATACAAGACCTTTTTTTTCTCTTACTTCCTGGAAAATTCTTGAACTCATTGTTCCGCCGAACAAATTGTTTAATACCAGAAGAGAATGATAGTTCTCATCATGTCTTCCGAATGTCTTGTTGCCTATGCACATATGAAGCTGTTCCAAGTCCTTATTTATTCCTACAACTTTTCTTTGATAATTTGATTCCTTGTGAACCTTTCTTACTTTTTTATTTTCCCAGGACTTGAATTCAGTCTCTATCAGTTCTATGAATTTTTCTTCATCGAAATTTCCGGCAATTGAAATTACGGTATTTGAAGGAGAATAATTTTCTTCCATAAAGCTTTTTACTTTATCATGAGTGAAAGTTTTAAGGTTTTTTTCCGTTCCGAGAATATTATATGCCATGGGGCTTTCGTTAAAAATAATCTCAGATAATTTATCATGTACAATATCCTCCGGAGAATCTTCATACATTTTTATTTCTTCAATAACAACAGATATTTCTTTATCTATCTCATCCTGTGAAAATACAGAGTTAAAAAACATATCTGAAAGTATATCTACTGCATCTTTTATATTTTCGTCTAAAACCTTGATGTAAAAGCAGGTGCATTCCTTGCTCGTGAATGCATTCAGCTGACCGCCTATACTGTCAATTTCCTCAGCAATTTCATTTGCTTTCCTGTTTTTTGTTCCTTTGAAAAGCATGTGCTCAATAAAGTGTGATAAACCATTGGTTTCATCGTTTTCGTTATTTGAGCCCACATTAACCCAAATGCCTATGGACGCAGACCTTACATAGTCTATTTTTTCCATTACTATTCTGATTCCGTTATCCAATGTATGCTTTTTTATCATTTTTCCTCCAGTAAATTATGGGACAGAGACTTATAATTTAAGGTCATTCCTCTGACTGGCAGGACTATCCCCATAGCAGCATGGGTGCGTCCCCATGACTTTGAAGGTATGTCTCTGCAGTTCTGCAGATGTATCCCCCTTCCGCCAATCCAAGAATTCTTATTCTCATGGTCCTGAATCTGCCCATTAATAACAATAATATAATAATCGATAATAGTGTTACTATTATTGCTTTTCTAATGAATCCGGAATTGCAAAAAAATTTCATAAAAATCCCCCTTATCTTAAATGTATTAATAAAAGGGTGCGTTTATGATATATATCTAGTTTTATATTATCAAATTTTTGCATTAATTACAACATATAATTAAGCATTAAAAAAATCAAGGTCTTTGCCTCGATTTTATTTAACACTGATTTAATAAGCAGTTTTTAATTTTCTTTCTGCTGCATTGCTGCCTTTCTTGAAAGCTTGATTTTACCCTTTTCGTCTATGCCGATTACCTTCACCAGCACCTCATCACCCATTTTCAGGACATCTTCAACTTTTTCTACCCTTTTGCTGTCTATTTGTGAAATATGAAGCAGACCGTCCGTGTTGTCAGAAAGCTTTATAAAGGCTCCATAGGATTCTATTCTTACAACCTTGCCCAGAATAATCTCTCCTACTTCGATTTCCTTAACTATACTTTCAATTATTCTCTTGGCCTTGTATGCACTTTCAACATTTTCAGCTGCTATTGAAACTGATCCGTCATCTTCAATATCGATTTTTACCCCTGTTTCTTCAATAATCTTGTTAATTACTTTTCCGCCGGAACCTATTACGTCTCTTATTTTATCAGGGTCAATCATCATAGTGATGATCTTGGGTGCGTACTTGCTAACTTCTTCTCTTGGCTTATCTATGCATTCAAGCATCTTATCCAATATGAACATTCTTCCCTTATGAGCTTTTTCAAGTGCATTTGTAAGAACTTCCTTGTCAATTCCATGGACTTTTATATCCATTTGAATTGCTGTAATTCCATCTTTTGTCCCTGCAACCTTAAAGTCCATATCTCCAAGGAAATCTTCCATGCCTTGAATGTCTGTAAGTACAACTACATTGTCTCCTTCTTTCATAAGTCCCATGGCAACACCTGCAACCGGTGATTTAATTGGAACTCCTGCATCCATCAGCGACAAAGTTGAGCCGCACACACTGGCCTGTGATGTTGAACCGTTTGAGCTTAAAACCTCGGAAACAAGTCTTATGGTGTAAGGAAAATCTTCTTCATTGGGCAGGACAGGCACCAATGCTCTTTCTGCCAATGCTCCGTGACCTATTTCTCTTCTGCCGGGACCTCTTGAGGGTCTTGTTTCACCCACCGAATAGGAGGGGAAATTATAATGATGCATGTAGCGTTTTGAAGTTTCTTCCGAAATTCCGTCAAGTGTCTGCTCATCACTTGATACCCCAAGTGTTGCCACAGTCAGAACCTGCGTCTGACCTCTCGTGAAAAGCCCGGACCCGTGTGTTCTTGGAAGAATTCCAACCTCACAGGATATCTTTCTTATTTCGTCTATACCTCTGTTATCAGGCCTGATACCTCTTACAAGAATATTTTCTCTTACCTTTTCCTTAATTATGGAATAAAGGGCATCATCGATATCCTGACCGTTTTCTGGATACTTTTCCAGGAAAATCTCTTTAGCTTTTGCATTAAAGTTGTCAATATTTTCCTGTCTTTTCAGTTTGTCTTCCTCAATAATCGCCTGGTTTATTATAGGAGCTGCATATTCTCTGATTTCTTTTTCAATAGTCTCATCACATACAAAGTTTGTATAAGTTGACTTTTCTTTGCCGACCTCTTTTGTAATCTCATTTATGAAGTCACAGATTTTCTTGATTTCTTCGTGTGCGAAAAGTATTGCATCAAGCATTACTTCTTCTTTCACTTCATCTGCTCCTGCTTCAACCATCATGATTGCTTCCTTTGTTCCGGATACGGTTAAATCAAGAGATGTTGCTTCCCTTTGGCTGCTGTTGGGGTTTATTATGAAATTCCCGTCAATAAGCCCTATATTAACTGACCCCGTAGGTCCTTCAAAGGGTATGTCTGATATGGACAAGGCAATTGATGACCCTATCATTCCCGCTATTTCCGGCGAGCAGTCCTGGTCTACCGACAAAACCGTTACAGTTACAGAAACATCGTTCCTGTAGCCCTTTGGAAAAAGCGGCCTCAAAGGTCTGTCTATTAAACGGGACGTCAGGATTGCCTTTTCTCCCGGTCTTCCTTCTCTTTTAATGAAACCGCCGGGTATCTTTCCGACAGAGTATAGTTTCTCCTCAAAATCTACGCTCAGCGGGAAAAAGTCGATACCTTCCCTCGGTTCTTTTGAAGCCGCCACATTTGCCATAATAACAGTATCACCGTATTGTACTATACAGGATCCGTTTGTAAGTTCGGCAATTTTGCCAACAGTTACTTTTAATTCTCTTCCGGCAAGTATGTATTTAAATATTTTTTCCACCTTTTACCTCCATTAATGTAAAATATAAAGCGGGTTCCCCCGCTTTACCGTTTATCTTCTTAGTCCTAATTTTGCTATGATGCTTCTGTATCTTTCGATATCGGTTTCTTTCAAGTAGTTGAGAAAACCTCTTCTTTGGCCAACCATCTGCAAAAGACCTCTTCTTGAATGATGGTCCTTTTTATTGTCCTTTAAATGTTCGGTAAGATTGTTGATTCTGAAAGTCAACAAAGCTATCTGAACTTCAGGAGAGCCCGTATCCTTCTCGTTAATTCTGTACTGTTCGATAATCTGTGTTTTTTGTTCCTTATTCATTTTCTTAAACCTCCATATTATAATTATTTCACCATAATCCAAGCAAAACGTTGAGGAGTCGTTAAACTTAGTCTATGGAACTTATAAAGTCTACCACATTCACATAATTTTGTAAACAATAATTTTTTTTTCTTATGAAGCTTTGGTTATAAAAACTATGTCTCTATCTTCTTCAACCTTTTTGTCAAATATAAGACTGGAACCGGCCTTGCTTGAAACAATGCTCAGGATATATTCCTTCCTTCCCATGCTGACAATATATTTCCCGTCGGGAGGAACTAAAATACTGCTTTTATTATCTACAAAACCCATGTTTTTATTATAGTCAATATTTATTTCATCATAATATATAGTATATTTATTTAATAAAAGTGTATTGGCCTCATAAATTTTACCTTCATTGAGCAGTGTCCTAATCAATGTAGAGCTTACAGCAATGCCGTTGTATCTCACCGGGGGTATTTCCTCCACACGGTAGCCGTACTTATCCTGGAACTCTATTAAAGTATTGATATTGCCCATTGCCTTGTGTCCAAAAGTAAAATTATAGCCGACTACAATGTTTTTTGCATTATAATCATCCTTCAAAAGCTTTATAAATTTCTCCGGCGAATATTTGGATACCTCTTCATTCAATTCAATTTCAACAACTCTATCTACCCCGTAAGATTTCAATATTGCCAGCTTCATTTCCGGACTGTTGATGTATTTTATATTCATGGAAGATTTTTTCAAATCGTTTCTAATGTATTTGAATGTAATTATTATGCTTTCCCTGTCTGTTTCTTTGCTCAGTTCAATCATTCTTCTGATTAGTACATCATGTCCTGTATGTAAGCCGTCGAAGTTTCCTATTGCAATGCATGAACCGTTTTTATCATTCATAATGTCACCTGCTATATCAGCATTTTGTCAATTTTAACTTTAGTTTTATCAGTTTTTTTTCCTGTACCTATGAGAGAATCCCTGCAATATACATAAAATTCATCGTTTTTTATGCTTATTCCAAGGTCCACTTCATTGCCTGACACCAATCTGTCGTAATATTTGGAATCAATATTCAGCTTATCCAATTTGTATATGTCTTCAACAGGAATCAGGCATTCATTGAGCCTCTTGCTGTCACTTAAGAATTTAAGCCGGTCCAGGGTTACAGAATTTTTAATATGCAAACCCTTTGATTCAGTCCTTATCAAAATTCCCATATGTCCGTATGTGCCAAGGCTTTTTCCAATATCGCTGCACAGGGTTCTGATGTATGTGCCCTTGCTGCATCTTACCTTTAAAAGGGCAGACCTATCCTTGAATTTAAGGAGCTTTATATCTTCAATACGGATTGTCCTTCCCGGTTTTTCAACTGAAATATTCTGCCTTGCGTATTCGTAGAGCTTTCTGCCATTTAGTTTTACGGCAGAATATGCCGGGGGAATCTGAATTTGCTCACCTGTGAATTTTTTTAAAGCTTCATTTAACTCATCAAGGACTACATCCTTGTCTGATTCATTTATAACTATTCCGTAGCTGTCCTGGGTGTCTGTACTTTTCCCGAGTATCAGCTCGCATACATATTCTTTTTGGCCGCTCATTAAATATTCGCTGAATTTTGTTGCCTTGCCTGTACAAACAACCAATACTCCGGCTGCATTGGGGTCAAGAGTTCCTGCATGGCCGGCTTTTTTTATGTTAAGTATTTTTCTTACGGCACTTACCACATCGTGGGATGTCATGCCTGTTGGTTTTAATATATTTAATATTCCTGTCATTTATCAAAATACTCTTTAAATTCCTTTAAAATAATCATTTTTGTATTTTCCATGTTTTCTCCAATATCAAAGCCTGCAGCCTTAGCGTGGCCGCCGCCTTTGTATTTCAAGGAAACGGCTGCAACATCAATATCGTTCTTTGATCTTAAGCTTACCTTTGTGCCCTCAGCATTTTCTTTTAACAGGCAGGATACTTCAACTTCCTTTATTTCTCTTATGTATTCGACAACACCGTCAACATCAGCCATTTCGGCCTTATTCTTATCAAGTATTTCTTTTGTGATTGCTGTAATACCAAGCTTGTTTCCGTAATATAACTCCATGGTGCTTATGCAGTCAATAAATGCCCTTACAATATTTGCAGGCTTTGAATTATATACAATGTTGTCTATTTCCGCTACATTGACACCAAGGTCAATGAGCTCTGCCGCTATTATGTGAGTTTTTGCTGTTGTGTTTTGATAAGAAAACTTGCCTGTATCTGTTATAACAGCTATGTAGATTAAAACAGCCGTTTCGCTTGATATCTCCATATCAGCAAGTTTTAACAAGCCATACAGCAGCTCTCCCGTGGAGCTCATATGCGGCTCAATTATATTTATATCCCCGAAGCCTTCATTGGTTATATGATGGTCAATGACAACTGTTTTCTTTGAGTTTGAAAGGACTCCCTCAAATTTCCCCAGCCTCTTTCTGTCGCTTGTATCTAAAACGAACAAAAGGTCAAATTCTTCATTGCCATAGTTTTTCAATATTATGCTTTCATCCACAAATGACTTGTAGTTAAAAGGAATAATTCCGTCCATCATCACTGTTAGCTGTTTGCCAAGGGGTTTAAGGAAGCTGTACAGGGCCATTACCGACCCTATACAGTCTCCGTCAGGAGCCTTGTGTCCTGCTATGCAGATTCTGTCAGAATTATTTATCAAATCAAATACTTCTTTTACATCATTCTTCCGCATTATCTTCATTAACCTTTCTGACATTATCTTCTTCAATAATTTTTCCGATGAGACTGCTCATGTGCATTCCCTTTTCAATGGAATCATCTCTTATGAATATAAGCTCCGGTATAATTCTCATTTTGACTTTTTTGCCTATTTCTTTTCTTATGAAGCCTTTGGCGCTTTCCAAGGCAATCATAGATGTTTCTATATCATTGTAATCAGAAACATATATTTTGGCATATTTCAAATCTTCCGTTACATGTACTTCAGTTATGCTCAAAAGTTCTGAAATTCTAGGGTCTTTTACATCATTTCTGATTATTTCCGATATTGCTCTTTTAACTTCCCCCGATAATCTATTGTTTCTTCTTTTAGCCATTTTTTACCCTCATTTATCTTTTATCTTTTGATTTCTTCCATGACATAGGCTTCCATTGAATCGCCTTCCTTGATATCATTGTATTTTTCTATGCCTATTCCGCCTTCATAGCCGCTGGCAAGCTCAGATACGTCATCCTTGAATCTTTTCAATGATGCAATTTGTCCGTCATGAATTACTATATCGTTGCGAAGCAGTCTAATTTTTGATTTTCTTGTTATTTTGCCGCTTGTCACATAAACACCTGCAACAAGACCAACATTGGGCACCTTGAAGATCTGTCTAACATCGGCTCTTCCCATGACTACTTCTCTGTATACAGGTTTAAGCATTCCTTTTACAGCTGCTTCAATATCTTCAATTGCATTGTAGATTATATTGTAGGTACGCACATCCACATTTTCCTGTTTTGCCAGGTCCAAGGCAGCTACGGAAGGCCTCACGTTAAATCCAATAACTATTGCATTTGAAGCTGATGCAAGAAGGATGTCATTTTCGTTTATTCCTCCTACACCGCCGTGTATAGGCTTAACCTTGACTTCTGCCATGCTCAGTTTTTCAAGTGATTGCTTGACTGCTTCTATTGAGCCGCTCACATCTGCCTTAATAATGATATTTAAATCTTTTACTTCACCCTTTTGAATTCTTTCATACAAGTCGTCAAGTGATACCTTGGCTGAAACATTTATACTTTCAAGGTGTTTCTTATCCTTTCGCTTTTCTGCGATATTTTTCGCATCCTTCTCGTTTTCCATTACCGTCAGCATGTCTCCGGCTTGAGGCGTTTCTGAAAGTCCGACTATTTCAACAGGAACCGAAGGACCTGCCTGGTTAATTCTCTTCCCTTTTGAGTTAAACATGGCTCTGATCTTGCCGTGGGTGCTTCCAACCAATACATAATCGCCCTTTTTCAATGTGCCCTTATCAATCAAAACTGTTGCGACAGGTCCTCTTCCTTTATCAAGCTTTGCTTCTATAATAGTGCCTTTAGCGCTTCTGTTGGGATTGGCTTTCAATTCCTGAACCTCTGCAACCAAAAGTATCATCTCTAAAAGTTCTTCAATACCCATGCGTTTCTTTGCCGAAACCGATACAAATATAGTGTCTCCTCCCCACTCCTCGGATATTACTCCGTGCTCGGAAAGTTCCTGTTTTACCTTATCCGGGTTTGCAGTAGGCTTGTCGATTTTATTCACAGCTACAATGATAGGAACTCCTGCTGCCTTTGAATGGTTTATAGCTTCAACTGTCTGAGGCATTACCCCGTCGTCTGCAGCTACTACGATTATTGCTATATCAGTAACCTTTGCTCCTCTTGCCCTCATGGCAGTAAAAGCTTCATGGCCGGGAGTGTCTAAAAATGTTATTTTCTTGCCGTTGATTTCTACCTGTGATGCTCCTATATGCTGGGTGATTCCTCCCGCTTCCTGCTTAGTGACGGAAGTATCTCTTATTGCATCCAAAAGTGATGTCTTTCCATGGTCAACATGACCCATTACAGTTACTATCGGCGGTCTTGGAACCATTTCTTTTTCATCATCTTCATCATCCTTGGACAATAACTCCTCTAGGTCCTGCAGTTCGTCAACAACTTCTATTTTGCTTATTTTAGCTCCTAGTTCTTCTCCAATAAGTGCTGCGGTATCATAGTCTATTTCCTGGTTCATGCCTGCCATTACTCCAAGCAGTATAAGCTTTGATATTAAAACATTTACCGGAACGCCCAGCTTATCTGCAAAGTCTCTTACAACGATGGAGTCCTCAATGCTGATTGTTCTCACTTTGTGCTGCTTCGGCTCGGGACGGCTCTGCTGGGGTTTTTTCTGCTGCTTTTGTTTATCCTTTGCAGCATCCTTCCTGTAATCGGTTTTTCCAGTCTCTGCAGGCGTTTTTACCTTCTTTGACTTCGATGGCAGAGGCTTTTTAACCGGTGTTAGGAGTTTTTTGTCTACTTTTTTAAGTTTTGCCTGATTTAAATCTATTTTTTCATCAACCAGGGGTTCATCATCAATAACCACATTTTTAGGGCCTTTTACAGTTTTTTTAGTGCTGTTCATAAGGCTTAAAGCTTTTTTAAATCTTAGAACTTCTAAATCAGTCAGGGAGCTCATGTGGTTTTTCACTGTTATTCCTAACTCCTTTTCGACTAACTTACATAGATCTTTGCTGTTCATATCCAATTCTTTTGCTAGTTCATATATTCTCATGCAACCACCTCCGGTTTATATGTTATTTGTTACATAGGATGCAAGGTTTTTGTCCCTTATAGACATAACACTCACAACTTCTTTTCCAAGGTTTTTACCTAATTCTTCCTTTTTGCCGAACTCCATATATTTACAATCATGTTTATTGCAGGTAAATATAATGTTTTTCTTTGTCTTTTCTGATGCATCTTCTGCAATTACTACCAAAAAGCTTTTGCCCTTCTCAATATCAGCCTTTGCTGCATCGAAGCCTATGGAAACATTTCCGCCCTTTCTTGCAATTCCGAGTATTGAGTATATTTTATGCATTTTTCTCAATCACCGCTTTTATAGCTTCATATACTTCATCCGGAATTTCTGTTTCCAGTGACTTTGACAAGCGTTTTGTTTTAATTGCTTTATTGAAGCACTCTATATTTTTACATATATATGTCCCCCTGCCGTTAAGCTTTCCTGTCGAATCGAAAAATATTTCATTTTCCTTGTTTTTTACGATTCTGCACAGCTCTTTTTTGGGAAAGCTTTCCATGCAGCCAATGCATTTTCTCATTGGTATTTTTCTGGCCTTCATACTTCCTCCTGTAAGCGCTGGCTATATTGAGATTCGCTCAATATATCGATTTTCCATCCGGTCAGCTTGGCAGCAAGCCTTACATTTTGACCTTCCTTGCCAATAGCCAGGGAGAGCTGATTGTCAGGAACAATAGCCACTGTTGATTTTTCCTTTTCATTTGCTGTTACCTTTATTATTTTCGCAGGTCCCAGGCTGTTTGCTATAAATTTTTCAGGATCTTTTTCATAAATTATAATATCTATCTTTTCCTGATTTATTTCATCGATAATATTTTTAACCCTTGTTCCTTTGTTTCCTACACAGGAGCCGATAGGTTCAACATTGGGGTCATGGGAAAAAACAGCTATTTTTGTTCTTGAGCCCGCTTCTCGGGCAATCGAATATATTTCAATGGTGCCGTCGTGTATTTCCGGAACTTCAAGCTCAAATAACCTCTTTACCAGGTTGGGATGGCTTCTTGACAGCATTATGCTGGCGCCCTTCCCCGTATTTTTTACCTCCAGGATAACAGTCTTGATTCTGTCTCCCGGATTGTATGTCTCGCCTGGAATTTGCTCATTGACAGCCAGTATGCCTTCGATTTTTCCCAGGTCTATAAATATATTACCCTTATTTTCTCTTTGTACAACACCTGTGAGTATATCTGATTCTCTTCCATAAAATTCACTGAAAATAGACTCTCTTTCAGCTTCCCGAATTTTCTGAAGGATTACCTGCCTTGCCGTTTGTGCTGCAATACGGCCGAAATCTTTCTTGGGTTTAATTTCTATCTTGACGATATCGCCCAATTCATATCTTTTGTCAATTGTTTTTGCTTCTTCCAAAGAAATTTCCAAATTGCTGTTTTCAACACCTGCCACAACTGTTTTGTCCTGGTAAAGTCTGTACTCGCCGTTTACCTTGTCTATTTCAATACTGAAGTTTGTAGCTTTGCCGTAATTTTTCTTATATCCTGTTTCCAATGCAGACCTGATAGCTTCCAGGACAACGTCCTGATTGATGCCCTTTTCTCTTTCAAGTTCAACTAATGCATTTAAAATCTCCTTGTTCATTTAACCCCTCCATTAAAAATCCTCTAACACTCTATTAATTTTCGACAGGTCGCTGAGCTCAATCCTGAGAATTCCCTCTCCTGTCTCAATTACAATATCATTTTCATTTTTTTCCTTTAAAAGTCCCTTCACTGACTTTTTGCCCTCAACAGGCTTATAGAATCTTGCTTCAACAAAATTTCCAATGTTATTTAAATAATCTTTTTCTTTTTTAAAAGGTCTTTCTACTCCAGGGGAGGATACTTCCAGAAAGTATTGTTCGTCTATCAGGTCTGCCTCATCCAGCTTCTTATTCAAAATCCTGCTTATATCCGCAGTATCGTCCACAGTTATTCCACCGGGCTTATCTATGTAAATTTTCAAATACCTGAATGGACCCTCCTTTACATATTCAACATCAACCAGTTCCATTTCAGTAGTTTTCAGTACTTCTTCCGTCATTTTCCTGACAGAAGATGTGATATTCATCTTGGTCATGTGTATATTCTCACTCCTTTTATGCCCATATACCTATTTTTAGTGCTTGTTTCCTCATACCGCTAATCAATGTGGTTCGCAAGTAAATTCATCAAATTTATTTGCTCCTTTCGCCGCACAAATTTGGCATTCTGTACAGTTTACCTGCCATCCATTTTCCGGGAAAAAGGCTTCGGGAAATGGGGTTCGGTCATACATGTAGAAAGAGTGGGGTCACCCACTCTTTCCGTCAAAATCTATCTTTTTAATAGTATATCACAAATGTAATTATAAATCAACATTATTTTTTCAT